>JAHHJQ010000032.1 GCA_018680005.1 Bacteroidia bacterium
ATCTATAGTAGTGCACAGGGCTTTGGATTGGGCATCGTCACATCGGATATTAATCAGGACGGTTGGATGGATATTTATGTGGGCAATGATTTTCATGAAAACGATTATCTCTATATCAACAATGGAGATGGGAGCTTCAGTGAGCGAATTTCCGAATTTATTCAACATACCAGCCGATTCAGTATGGGGGTAGATATTGCTGATCTGAATAATGACAATCTTCCTGATATCTTATCACTGGATATGTTGCCTCGTGATCCAGATATTTTGCTCAGGTCTGGGGGAGAAGATATGAACCAGGTGCTGGATATCAAACTGGATTATGGCTACGAACACCAATATGCCAGAAATGCAATGCAGATCAACAAGGGTAATGACGGTTTTGCGGAATTGGCAACATTAACAGATGTGTATGCGACAGATTGGAGCTGGTCTACTCTGATCAATGACTACAATAATGATGGTTACCCGGATATTTTTATTTCCAATGGCATTTACAAGAGGCCGAATGACTTGGATTACATCAATTATATCAATATCAATCAACCTGCAACTCCGGCAGAAGGAGAGTCCCTGGAATACAAGCAATCATTATTCGATCAGATGCCGGGTATTAAGATCCCCAATTGTGCTTTTGCCGGTATGGGGTCACTTCGGTTCAAAGAAGTCGCCAAAGACTGGGGGCTGGATCAGGATTCTTATTCCAATGGAGCTGTATCAGCCGATTTGGATAACGATGGCGACCTGGACCTAGTGGTAAATAATGTGAATCAGAAAGCATTTGTCTACGAAAATTTGACCAATCTAACGCTCGCTATAAATTATATAAAGATCCAGTTGGAAGGCGAGGGACGGAATAAGTTTGCAATCGGATCACGTGTTTCGATTTATGCGGACGGAGCTACGTTTCACAGAGAATTGACCAATGCAAGGGGTTTTCAATCATCCGCAGCTACGGAATTGCATTTCGGATTGGGTGCTGTGACTGCTATCGACTCAGTACATATTATTTGGCCTGATGGAAAAATGCAATCAGAAAAAATCAATGAGATCAATACCACCATCAAGATTCAGAAATCTACAGATCTACAAAGTATTGAACACCCTGAGTCTGCAAAGAATCTCATAACCTTAGATTTTGTGCATCAAGAGGATGAATTTGCAGATTACAATTATGAATTGCTGATCCCTCACAAACTGTCCACAGAAGGTCCCGCATTGGCTTTTGGTGATGTCAATAATGATGGCATCGAAGATATCTATCTCGGCGGAGCTCATGAACAGTCGGGAAGCCTTATGATCGGTAATGAAGATGGTACGTTCACTCCTGCCGCAGTAGAAGCTTTCATTGGAGATGCCTTTACGGAAGATGTGGATGCTGCTTTCTTTGATTTGGAAGGAGATGATGATTTGGATCTATATGTGGTTAGTGGTGGAAACAAGTATCCCGAGCGAACAAGGGAGGTCGAAGACAGGA
Source organism: Bacteroidia bacterium (assembly GCA_018680005.1). GTDB lineage: Bacteria > Bacteroidota > Bacteroidia > Chitinophagales > Saprospiraceae > HDS-20. Next base: position 1,478 of record JAHHJQ010000032.1, read on the forward strand.
TCTACATCAATGATGGGAAAGGTCGTTTTACACGACTTGCGGCCGATTTACCCAGTACTAATGGAGCCTGCGTGGCAATTTCTGATTTCGATGCTGATGGCATTTCTGAGATTTTTGTTGGTGCCAGAGCTATCCCAAGATCATACGGCGTAGACCCATCCAGCTTTTTATTTAAGGTGGTTGGAACAAATGTGGAGGTGTTACAAGAATGGAAGATGGGCATGACCACAGATGCAACCTGGGGAGATATCGACAATGATGCAGACGATGACCTTGTAGTTGTAGGCGAATGGATGCCGGTACAGATATTTGAAAATAGCGAAGGTCAACTCTCCGATGAGACCGAAGCATTTGGATTGGATAAAAATTCAACCGGCTGGTGGAACTGTATTACGCTCGCTGATCTCAATAAGGACGGTCTAAATGATCTGATCGTTGGCAATCTTGGTCTCAATACAAAACTCAATCCTACGGAAGAACACCCGGTGCAGCTCTTTCTTGATGATTTTGATCAGAATGGACAGACAGAGCCCATCATATTTTTTGAATATCAGGGCGCTTCTATACCCTTAGCTACGAAAGACGAGCTGGTCAAACAGATTCCGGAATTGAAGAAGAAATTTACATCATACAAGCTTTTTTCGGATGTCAGGTCGATAGAGGATGTCGTCGGAAAAACACCTTCGATTCAGAAGGAAGTACAAGAAATGGCCTCATCAGTTTTTATCAATCGAGGGAACCGTTTTGACCAGCATCGTTTACCTTTTGAGGCGCAGTGGAGTCCGGTACAGGATGTGCTAGCTGTTGATATCAATAAAGATGGTCATCTGGACTTGATTGTGGTTGGTAATTTTCATGGTGCCCTGGCCCAACTAGGGAGGCAAGATGCCAGTACCGGAGGAATCTTTATCAATGACGGTGAAGGCCAATTTACGTTTGATGGATGGCTCCCATTGCCTGCGGACCAGGAATTTCGCCATGTTGACAGGATTGGGGATAATCTGCTCTTTGTTCCCAACAATAATGCGCCCAGTCTTCTTAAATTAGACTTGTTAAATTAGAGTATATAAATCCAGTAAAACCATGACCAGAATAGCCATTCTTGTAAGCTTTGTCTTTCTAGCATTCCAACTAGCCGCCCAGTCGACATGGAATGTAGAAGCCACAGATATTGACCCCGATAATTATTATGGAGTAACGTTAGCCAACGGTATGGTTGGGATTGTGTCATCGCCTGAACCGATGCGTGTGAATGACGTGGTGCTGAATGGTGTTTATGACTATTATCAGAGGGGTCGTGTCTCCAATATCCTGAAGACCTTCAACCATGTCAATATGAATCTTGATGTGGATGGACATCGAGTTGGACGCGGACAGATTTCTAACTATCGGCAGACCCTCGATATGAAAAAGGCTGAATTGATTACCACCTTTGATGTTGGTGATAAAGTCAGCGTCACCCATCGAATGATGTCCTTAAGACATCTGCCATTCACTGCGTTGACAACAGTGACTATCACAGCAAAGCAGGATGTACGTATCACACCGATGTCCGTAATTGAAGCGCCTGTTCATTTGCAGGATGTCAGAAATTATTACGCAGAAATTGATCGGCCACATGTATCGATACCCTTGATGACATCTGTAGGTTTGAGTCCTTCTGGAAAACATAAGGTTGCTGCGTCCAATGCTTTCATATTTGAAGAACCCCATGGAAGTGAACCCAGGTTGATCCATGAGGATTGGGACTACAATGTGCATCACACCAAATTTCATAAATCACTCCAGACCGGTCAATCCTACACGTTTAGCGTGGTTTCTTCTGCCTGCAGCACAGAGCACTACGAGGATCCACACAATGAAGCAGAGCGTCTGAGCATATTTGCTGCCCTGGAAGGACGAGAGCGACTGGAAAAACGGCATTATGCGGCGTGGGAAGAGCTTTGGGAAAGCGATATCATCATTGAAGGAGACGAAGAAGCTCAGAAAGATGTGCGCTTCGCACTCTATCATCTTTATTCATTTGCACGAGCTGGTACAGCGTATAGTTTGTCTCCAATGGGGCTTTCCGGTCTTGGATACAATGGACATATCTTTTGGGATACCGAACTTTGGATGTATCCTCCATTGGCCATTCTACAACCGGACATTGCAAAATCATTGCTGGAATACAGGTATGAACGCCTGGACGCTGCCAAAATGAATGCATTTTCGCATGGTTACGATGGTGCGATGTATCCATGGGAGTCTGCAGGTGATGGATCCGAGGATACACCAGTGTGGGCGTTGACAGGACCATTCCAACATCACATATCCGGATGTATCGCATGGGCACATTGGAAATACTACCAGATCACTGAAGATAAGGAATGGCTGAAAGAAAGAGGTTGGCCTATCCTCAAAGAAGTAGCCAAATTCTGGGTGAGTAGAGTAGATCGGGTGGGCCCCGGACAATACAATATCGACAACGTCATTGGCGCCAATGAATGGGAAGAGAATATCGATAATAATGCTTTTACAAATGGTATGGCAAAAACCGTCCTCGCATACGCCACGCAGGCTGTAGAGGAACTGGGAATGGTTGCCGACCCTGACTGGATGCATGTAGCCGATAATATCCCGATCCTGCAATTTGAGGATGGCGTCACCAGGGAAAACCGAACGTATGAAGGTGTCATGATCAAGCAGGCGGATGTGAATCTGCTGGCTTATCCACTGGATGTCATCACCGATAGAGATCAGATCAAAAAAGATCTGGACTTCTATACACCAAGAATGGCACCTGATGGTCCGGCTATGGGAAATTCTGTCCTGGCAGCCTTATATGCCCGGCTCGGTGAAACTGATAAATCGTACGAGCTTTTCAAAAAAAGTTATGAACCCAATAAAGTGCCTCCATTTGGCGTCATTTCAGAAACAGCAGGTGGAACCAATCCTTACTTTGCCACAGGAGCTGGGGGGATGTTGCAAACTGTTCTCGCCGGAATTGGTGGATTAAAAATTACAGATGAAGGCATCATCCAGTCTGAAGGTGCTCTACCGAAGCAATGGAAGAAATTGACGATCACCGGAGTAGGGCCGGATAAGAAAACTTTTGTGATAGAATAAGGCTGTTGAGAAAGCGAAATGGTGATGGATAGCGTATTGTAATGGCCAGATATCTGGTTGATTAAATTATAAGTATGAGATATCTTCTTCCTTTTGCGTTCTTTTTTATCGGTTTTGCTGGACTTTCAGCTCAGGACGCTGAACTAGAATTGGGCAAAAACGAAGTAAAGCTCAATGCACTATATCTGCTGATCGGTGCATTTGAAGCCAGCTATGAGTACAATCTCAATGAAGAATCATCTTTGGGAGCATCCTTAACTTTTGTATATGAGGTTAGCGACTTCAATTTTGGACTGACACCCTATTACCGGTTGTTTTTTGGACGGAAACCTGCGGCAGGATTTTTTGTTGAAGGCAATGCCGCGTTATTTAGCTATGACGAATATGACGATTGCGTTACAGATTCCAATGGTTTTTGCATCGATTTTTCCGAATCCGCGGTGACAGCATTTGGTGTTGGATTAAGTGTCGGAGGTAAGTTTCTTACCAAGCGCGAGGTAGTTGTTGAAGTCTATACAGGGGTGGGGCGGATATTTTCAAGTGATGGGGGTGCCTATCCACGTATCGGAATCAATATCGGTAAACGATTTTAACTTGCCTGAAACTTCGAGGTCGAAGGATTTACGGATATTTGCAGTCTGAAAAAAAAGCTATGAAAAAGTCTTTGCGTCTATTCACGATATTTTCTTTGTTTGCTGCATTGATACTATGCAGTGCCTGTGAAAAAGTCAATCCTAATTTTCAGGAGGAAGCCAGTGATCCGGCCTTTCTTCACGAAACGATGAAGAAAATGACGGATATCATGGTTTATGACATTTTTTCGCCGCCCGTGGCGAGTCGAAATTATGTGTATCCCGCCATAGCAGCTTATGAAGCGATGGTACATACCGAGGACAATTACCAGACTTTGGCGGGTCAATTGCACGAGCTGGAAGCACTTCCTCAGCCCAATCCTGAAGAGGAGTACTGTTATCCTTTGGCCAGTTTTCAGGCTGCTACAATTGTCGGCAAGGCTTTGATCTTTAGTGAAGACCGGATGGAGGCTTTCAGGGCTGAAAAATTAGCAGGTTTCCAGGAAATCGGCATGCCGAAAAAGGTCTATGACAGATCGATGGCATTTGGACAGTCCATTGCCGATCATATCCTGTCGTATGCAGATGGAGATAATTATAAGCAAACCAGGACATTTCCTAAATATTCACTTTCAAATGACATCACTAAATGGACGCCCACTCCTCCGGACTATATGGATGCTATAGAGCCATCATGGAATGAGATCCGAACCTTTGTTCTGGATTCTGCCAACCAATATGTGCCACTCCCACCGACAGAGTTTGATATGGACAAGAATAGTCGTTGGTATAAAGAAGTGATTGAAGTTTACGATGTGGTGAAGAATGCGACAGAAGAAGAAAGTGAGATCGCAAGTTTTTGGGATTGTAATCCATACGTATCGCATCATAAAGGTCATGTCATGTTTGCCACCAAGAAGATCACCCCCGGTGGACACTGGGTCGGCATATCCAGGATAGCATGTGAGAAGACCGATGCCTCCATGATGCGATCCGCTGAAGTATATGCAATGGTGACGATTGCTCTGGCGGATGCCTTTATTTCGTGCTGGGATGAAAAATACAGAAGTAAGTTGCTCCGTCCTGAGACCTTTATCAACCAATATATTGATGAAGACTGGGTGCCGCTCCTACAGACACCACCCTTTCCAGAACATACATCCGGACATAGTGTGATCTCCAGTGCCGCCGGTGAAACCTTGACCTATCTCTTTGGCGATAATTTCGCCTATACGGATGATGTCGAAGTAGAATACGGTCTCCCAGAAAGATCCTTTGGTTCTTTTCGAGAAGCATATGCAGAGGCAGCAGTCAGCCGCTTGTATGGGGGTATTCACTATATGCCTGCGATTGAGTATGGTGTCGAGCAGGGTAAGAATGTGGGTGCTTTCATTTTGGAGAATATTCAACTTAGTATGGATAAGTCTATGTCTTCAAAGTAGGATAGGGAAGGTGTGTTGCTCATATCCGAAGATTCGAGGATTTGATTCGATCGTTTCACGATCTACGAGGATTCGAGAATTCAGTTGATGGTTTAGGGTTGAAAAAATCTTAATGTGAATATAGCTAGTCAGTGGTCAGCTATCCGCTATTCAGCTATGGTTTTGTTGGTATTGTAATATCATAACATCGTAACATCAAAATTCGACTGCACTCCTGTCCATCTGCCCGAATAGCCGAATCCTCGAATAACCGAATCCTCCATTTTACATTAGAGATTAATTCACTCTTAGCAATGCAGGTGGTATCCAAGCATTGTAACATTGTAACATCGCAGTTTAGGGTTTTGGGTTGAAGGTTGAAGGTTGAAAGAATTTTGTGAGGAAAAAATCTCTGTCGAATAATCAATAAATCACCTATCCACCAGCCCGAATAACCGAATCCTCTCATTGTCCTTCTCCTTGGGAGCAGCTTGTTGCGAACGGGCAGAGCCTGGTGGGCAGCGCCTGGCGTTCTTAGCCTCCTAAGATTTCACAATTCAACAGTTAAACAATTTGACAATTCAACAGTCGAGAATCGACTTTTCCCTACTTTCAATACATGAAAAATCTAATGCGAGGGCTACAACTGCTAGGGCTGCTTGTTCTGGTCAGTTGCTCTTCGATTAAATCTTCACCGCCCACTTACGATGTACAAAGATTTGAAGAAGATATTGAGGCATTTGAAGCAAAGGATGCTAGTGCCCGATATCTTCCCGGTACAGTGCTATTCACTGGTAGTTCCAGTATTCGATTTTGGAATGGACTGGATGAAGATATGGGTGATATACCTTGTATCAACCGTGGTTTTGGAGGTTCCACGCTACCTGAAGTCAATCTATACTATGATCGGATCATTACCAAATTTGATCCTTCGGTGATTGTCTTGTATTGTGGTGAAAATGACATTGCTGCGGGCAGACCACCAAGGGATGTGATCAAAGATTATCGTGCTTTTGTCAAAATGACGAAATCCAAATTGCCAGGTGCCAGGATCATCTATCTGTCTATGAAACCTTCTCCTTCAAGATGGCATCTTTGGGATCAATATAAAAAAGGCAACACAGCTATTCAGAAAATCACGAAACGGGATAAAGATCAATATTATATTGATGTTTCGAAAGTGATGCTTCAACCCAACGGTGAGCCTGTTTCAGCGATCTTCATAGAGGATATGCTGCACATGAACAGGTCTGGATATGAAGGCTGGCAAAGTATCATCCAACCCGTAGTCCAAAGCATCTACAACATGAACAATTAATTCGGATGGGAGAACTCAAAAAGAAATTGACGCTTTATGGACTGACTATGATCGCTGTTGGATCATGTATCGGTGCTGGGATTTTCAAAACACCATCCCAGATCGTCGAAGTGCTACCACATCATGGGTGGGTGTTGGTTATTTGGATTATTGGCGGATTGATCACCCTGACTGGCGCATTGACATTTGGAGAACTGGGCGCCATCTTTCCAAAATCCGGAGGGGTCTATGTGTTTCTGAAAGAGGCCTATGGGGACCTTGCTGGATTCTGTTATGGCTGGATGATCCTTTTGGTGATCAATACCGGCAGTCTCGCCGCGCTGGGATTGGCATTTGCGGAGTACATGACTTTTTTTGTTGATCTCACATACAATGGCAAAATCTTGCTTGGTGCTGGTTTGATATTAGGGCTTACGATCATCAATATATTTGGTGTTAGCGTTAGCCAGATGCTGGTGAGCACTTTTACCACATTGAAATTGATCGCAATAGCTGGTGTCATTATGGTAGCCATAGCATTCTATGGTGAGTCAGAAGTAACTTTCCAACCAGCCCTGGAGACTAATCTACCTGATAATTTGACAAGTGCATTATTACTAGCGCTCATTGGGGTGTTGTGGTCATTTGGAGGCTGGCATCATGCATCCTATTTGGCAGGTGAAACAAAGAACGCGCAAACCATCGTTCCCAAGGCCATGATCTTTGGTGCTATCATCGTTACATGCACATATGTCCTTGTCAATCTTGGCTATATGTTGCTATTACCGCTGGATCAAATGGCTGTTTCAGAACGCGTTGCCGCGGATGCGTTGGGGGCCGTCTTTCTGACCGGTGGCAAGATCGTGGCAGTTGTTATTGCCATTTCCATTTTTGGAACCGTTTCGATCTATACGATGTCTGCACCGAGAATCTATCAAGCCATGGCGGAAGATGGAATCTTCTTCAAGAAATTGGCAGAGATACACCCGACATATGGTACACCCGCTAATGCCATGCTTTTCCAGGCTGTCTGGGCCGTAGTTCTGCTGGTGTTCTGGGGAACCTTCCATGATTTGATCACCTATGTCACCTTTGCGGATCTCAGTTTTATGCTGTTAGCGGGGGTATCCATTTTCATTTTTCGAAAACGTTCTATCCATAGCACAGCTTACAAAGTGCCATTATATCCGTGGATTCCATTAATGTTTGCAATTGCCACTTTGGCATTTGTACTCAATACCCTCGTCGAAAGACCACTGCAATCGGGAATTGGGATAGGATTACTCGCTCTGGGATTGCCATTCTACTATTACTTCAAGAGGTCGAAAAGTTAATCAATATGGACAGAAAGGAAGAGGCACTGAAACTATTGGACGCGAATTGGACTGGGAGATTTACCAAACCTTCTCCAAACCTCTATCCACACCAATGGAATTGGGATGCCGGATTTATCGCATTAGGTAATGCACAGCATGATCTTTCACGAGTAATAACGGAATATCGATCTCTGTTTGCCGGACAGTGGAGCAATGGATTATTGCCGCACATTGTATTTGGACCACCTACCGGTCACTATTTCCCTGAACAGGATTTCTGGCAATCTGATCGAAGTACTTTTTCACCAAAAAATGTGCAGACATCTGGAATCACCCAACCCCCGGTGCATGGTTTCATACTGAAGCGGATCTATGACAAGCATTCTGAGGATTCGGATTTCATTGCCTTTTTGAAAGAGATTTTTCCAAAGTTGGTTAAGCTTCATGAATACTATTACAGGGATCGTAATCCCCTGCGTAATGGATTGATTACCATCAGACATCCATGGGAATCTGGCACGGACAATTCACCCATCTGGGATGAGGCATTGTCTGCAATGCAGATCGATAAAGATGCCTTGCCGGATTTTAAACGCAAAGATTTACAGAACCCCAAAGCTGCGGGGCATCGACCAACACACGAAGATTATGACCGATATGTTTACCTCGTCGATCTTTTCAGAAGGTTGGATTATGATGAAGAAAAAATAAATGAGCAGTGTCCATTTCAAATCGTTGATCCCCTTTTCAATGCCATACTGACTTGGTCCAATGAAGCTATCATAACGCTCGGGGACATATTGCAGATGGATTATGGAGAACTGATCTACTGGAACGAACAGACTATATATAGTATGAATGAACTGCTATGGGACGAACAGGCTGGGATCTATCATGCCTGGGATGCTGTGGAATCAAAAAAAATAGAAGTACACACGCATTCCGGATTAATGCCAATGATAGGTGGAATACCAGATGTAGACCAGGTTGAACAAATGATAAGGAGAATGACCGGTCCGAATTTCAAAAACGATGAGACCTATTATTTACCATCGTATAATCTGAGCCAATCGGATATCGATCATGAAAAGTACTGGCGTGGTCCCATATGGATCTCTACCAATTGGTTGATCATTCAAGGACTCAATCGATATGGATTTGATGAGTTGGCCGATGAAGTATTTCAGGATACAATAGAATTGATACATCAATTTGGATTTTACGAATACTTTGATCCGCGCAGAAATGTAAGGAACAACGGTTACGGAACCAACCAATTTTCATGGAGCGCATCCCTCTATCTGGATATGTTGAATTAAAAATCATCATATTTTATGAAAAACATAAAATAATCATTGATAAAAAGATATTATTTTATGATATTCGCAAATCAATTCACATTGACAACCATACTTTCAATGATAATTGGCATCGCGTCAGGCCTTACTGATACTTTGGACTGAGCATGATGACCTCTAATTCTGGGACGAAAAACAACGGAGAACATTCATGTTAATCGCGATCTATGCCGATAATCGTAAACTTAGATGTCATGCTGGCAAAGAGAAAGATGACCCTTACGGAGTTATCGGCTAAAGTCGGTGTCAGCATGACAAATCTTTCTATTCTCAAAAAAGGCCACAGTAAGGCAGTAAGATTCACTACACTCAATGCTATTTGTATGGCGCTGGATTGCCAGCCGGGTGACATTCTTGAGTTCTCTCCTAAATAAATTTTGATTTTTTTTTCACATTGGTTAAACCTTATTGTGTTTAACGTGTCTAACTCAAAGATTAAACAAAATCAACAACAGGTTAAACAAAACAACCAATGGTAATACAATTCAGAAATTTCCTATTTACGGCATGCATCTTTACCCTTACGGCTTTCTCGGTCACCGCTCAAGATGAAAAAATAAGTGGTCCAAGAGTGAGTGATCCTGATGATCTTGCCTTAATCCTTGTAGAAGGTGCAATAGTCGATCAGGAGACAGCCACTCCCTTGGAATTTGCTACCATATCAATTTTTAGCAAATCAGATAGCTCATTAGTAACCGGAGGATTAACAGATTTGGATGGTAGGTTTTCTATTCAGGTCAAACCCAAAAGCTATTATGCATTAGCGGAATTCATAGGATATAAAAATCAAATTATTGATGTTCCGTTTAATCGAGAAACGGTGAGAAAAGCAGGAGGTAAGATCATGTTGGGTATTATAAAGATGCAATCTGATGCAGAGATGTTAGATGAAATCGAAGTGAGAGCTGAGAAAAGTGAGACACAATTCTCACTCGACAAAAAAGTATTTAACGTTGGAAAAGATCTGGCGAATCGAGGAGGTTCAGCTGCAGATATTTTGGACAATGTTCCATCGGTGCAAGTTGACATAGAAGGTACCGTCAGTCTGAGAGGAAGTGAGGCAGTAAGAATTCTTATTGATGGCAAGCCATCTGGCCTTGCAGGAAGTGGTTCTTCTAATGGTTTGAATTCGTTACCGGCCAACATGATAGATAAGGTGGAAGTTATCACGAATCCATCTTCAAGATACGAGGCCGAAGGATCATCCGGAATTATCAACATCGTTCTTAAAAAAGATAGACGTGGTGGTTTTAATGGTGCATTTGATGCTACTGTTGGATTACCTGAAACTTATGGTGTAGGTGCGAACATCAATTACCGAAAAGGAAAATTGAATTGGTTTGCAAATGTAGGTGTACGAAAATCTACGGGTCCTGGAAGTGGCAATACCTATCAGGAAAGATATTTGCCAGGATTGACTACGATTTCAGATCAGTCAAGAAGTTCAGATAGAGACAGATTTTCGAATAGTGGCCGATTTGGCGCAGATTACTATCTGAAGGACAACGAATATTTTACCGGTTCTCTTCTATATAGAAAAAGCGACAATAGTAATCTATCACTCGTAAATTATCTGGACTATGAGAATTCATTGGACAATTTGGTAGGCAGCACGGTTCGCCAGGATGATGAAACTGAAGATCGTGAGAACCTGGAATATAGCTTGAGCTATCGAAAGGAATATGGCTCCAGAGATCACCGTCTGGATATTACGATGCAGGTAAGAGATAATACAGAAAGTGAATCCTCAATCTATCTGGAAGAGATCAGTAATGTTTTTTCTGAGGATGTGACTTTGAATCAAAGATCGAATAATGACGAGAAGCAAAACACCACACTTTTTCAGCTGGACTATCGCCAGCCACTTGGAAGTAAGGATCACAAGGTTGAATTTGGTCTTCGATCTTCTTTAAGAACAATCAAGAATAATTATTTGGTTGAAGAAGATGTAGATGGACTCTGGGAAACTATCACCGGTTTAAGCAATGATTTCAACTATGATGAAGACATTCATGCCGCCTATACACAGTATGGCAACAGGTATGGTAAATTTAGTATGCAAGTAGGATTGAGGGCAGAATATGCCTTTATATCTACACAGCTACTGACAACTGATGAAATCAATGATCGAGAGAATTTCAGACTCTTTCCCAGCATATTTTTGAATTATGAATTTTCGGAAGGAAATGCTATGCAGGTTAGTTTTTCTCAAAGAATCCGAAGACCGAGATTTTGGGATCTGAATCCATTTTTTACATTTAGTGATAGCCGAAATTTCTTTAGTGGAAATCCAAATCTTGACCCTGAGTATTCAGATTCTTATGAAGTCGGATATATCAAAATCTGGGACAAAGCTACTTTGGGAACTTCATTGTTCTACAGAAAGACAACAGATAAAATTCAGAGATTGCAGACCGTAAATCCAGATGGAACGACATTGAGAATGCCCGAGAATCTTGCTACAGAAGATAATCTTGGCCTGGATGTCAATTTCTCCTACAATGGTGTGAAATGGCTCCGTCTAAGTGGAAATGCCAATTTCTTTAATAACAAAGTAGATGGAACGGCTTTGGCTCCTGAGTTAAGTGCAGAATCGTTTACATGGTTTGGCCGTATGACGGCAAGAGCAACTTTCTGGAAGGGATCTGACTTACAATTGAGAATGAATCATCGTGGTGCACGCGAAACAACACAAGGAGAAAGCGATCCGATAACGTCTCTTGATATCGGGTTCTCAAAAGATATTTTGCAGAAGAATGGTACTTTAACATTGTCGATTCGAGATGTATTCAATTCTCGTAGAAGGTCAGGAACGACTGTGGGTGAAGATTTCTTTATCCAGTCGGATTTTCAGTGGAGAGCACGGACGGCGACGTTGACATTGAACTATAGGATCAATCAAAAGAAGAGCAGAAGACCGAGCAGGAATCAAGGAGGAGGTCAAGAATTTGAAGGAGAACAATTTTAAGACAGAAAGAGGAAATAATCTCTCAACATAAGACCCAATTTTCTTAAAATACCAGGTGATTATGGCCTATGCTGGAAACAGCATAGGCCATTATATTTTGACACCAACCGTCTTGTTGAAATTATTTCAAATCATAATTTTTTAACATATTAAACCAGGAGTTACAAAAACATTTTGAGCCTTATTTCTATTTATACTTCGGTTGTATATATCACTGAAAATAAATCGTTTATGGAACTTTTAGAAAATAATGAACTGGGATGGCATCAGGCAGATGTAGAGGAAGAGCGTAAGCAAAACTCAACTCCTGAAGAGAAGATCGATCGTATAGAGAGTCTGTTTGGAGAGATCATGAAAGAGTTGGATCTTGACCTCAATGATGATAGCCTGCAGGATACACCCAGACGCGTTGCCAAGATGTACGTCAACGAGATTTTCAGTGGTTTAAATGAGGACAACGAACCGCGAATCAGCAATTTCGATAACGTCTATGCTTACCATGGGCCATTGATTGAAAAGAATATTGAGCTCAAGTCTTTTTGTGAGCACCACTTTCTCCCTATCTACGGGGTGGCTCATGTCGGATATATTCCTAATGACAAGGTAGTTGGCCTTTCAAAATTAAACAGGATCGTCGAGTTTTTTGCAAGAAGACCACAGGTACAGGAAAGACTGACTGTACAGATAGCAGACTATTTGCAAAAGGTATTAGGAACGGAAGATGTAGCTGTCATGATTGATGCAAAACATTTGTGTGTCGAGTATAGAGGTGTAGAGCATTGTGGAAGTTCGACCATTACACAGATCTATAGAGGTCGCTTTGAAGATCCTTTGGAGCAAAGAAAGTTTCTTGAATTGGTAAAATAGAGCCTGTGAATCAGTCTCTAAGCCAGTATTCTCTGATTTCATCCCGGCCTTCATGAAAGATGAACACCAACGTATTTTGGCTGGTATAATAATCATACTGGCCAATATTATTACCTAATTCGAACACAATGGCATCCATTTCCGTGAGTACAATATACTTTCCGCTGATTGCAGTAGGACCTTCAGATCGGACAAAATAGCCAGCCTGGTCCGTGGGGTCAGCATCAGTTGTCATGATCAACCTGGATTCCAGCAAACCAAAATCTAGTTTGCCGTCTATTTCACGTTTATCCAATTGCCATTCACCTAGGATTTTGAACTTTTCCAGTTCATCCGGAAAGGTATCAGATTCCTTTGTACAACCAAAAAGGAGCAAAAACCCAAAGATTAAATTGGCTATAGATTTCATGTCGAAAACAAGAACTTCCCATAAGTATAACGAATTGTTCTTATAATATGAGAATTTGAACTCTTTGAATTGACCTGTTTACTTCGGCATATGGACGTCCATTTGTGGATATGGAATGCTGATTCCTTCTCTGTCAAACGACTTTTTTACATTTTCCTGCATATAAAAATAAGTGTCCCAATAGTTTTCACTATTCACAAATGGACGGGTTGCAAGATTAACAGAACTATCACCCAGTTCGGCCACAACAACGCCCTGTGCGGGTTCATCCAGGATATGTGGACATTCTTTTCCTACTTTCAGGATAATCTCCTTTGCTTTATCTATATCATCATTGTAGCCGATACCATAAGTAAGCTCTACACCGATGACTCCCTGACCGGAGATATTGGTGATGACATTACTGGTCACAACTCCATTCGGTACGATAATTCTTTTATTGTCAAGTGTGGCAAGGACGGTATTAAAGATTTGGATGCCTTCAACCACTCCTGTCTGACCACCACCGATCTCAACCAGATCACCCACTTTATAGGGTCGAAAAGTCAATAGTAAAACTCCACTCGCTAAATGACCAAGACTGCCCTGCAAAGCCATGCCTATCGCAAATGCAAGGGCACCAAAGATGGCCACAAATGAAGTCGTTTCAATTCCAAACATTCCTGCAACTGCAAGCAGGACCATTATTTTCAGACCGACATTGACCAAAGAACCCAGGAATGGTGTGATGGTTTCATCCATTCCTCGTCGCTCCATTAACTTTCTTAGATATCGTGTTATCGCACCGGCTATCCAAAATCCAATAATCAGGGTGAGAATCGCACCGATTACCTTAGGTGTATAATCCGTAATTAATTGGGAAAATCGATCCATATCAAATAATCCTTCCATGTTTAAATATTTTATTTTTTAGGTGTTAGATAACAGGTTGCGAATATACAGATCTGGATAAAATTGGATGAAAGTAGGCTCTGGAATTACCAAAATATTTGTGCAACATACCATTAGTTTTCAATTTCTGATAGATATGAATTTCGGTTCTTATCTACAATGATCAATTCATAGTTTCCTTTTTTCAAAGCCAAAACAGCGGCATCTTCTCTTGCTTCGATTTCGAGGATATCCACGGGTACCGCGGTGTCTAAAGGTTCATTTGCTTCATAGATAAGGAGCATTACAGGAAAAGATAAATTGAGGTGATCAATGCTGATCGAAACTTCAATGGTTTCATTATCAAAAAGCCAATTTGGTCTTTCGCCGGAATACCGGGTATTCGGATGAAGTACGGCGATATCCATCCAGCCATTTCCCCGTTCATATTTGAATGGTTGATTTTTGCGATCTAAGAGGATCGAGGATTCCTGAATTTTCAAGGCCTTGAGCAAGGGGTGATTCGATTCATGATTTCCATTTTCAGAATATACGACCTGGTTGATGGTCAACGGATCAATACCTGTATATTCCTGAAGCCGTCCTGCCATTGCTTTCTCCCAGGAACCGTGACTTCCCTCCATGGCATGATCGAATCCGCAATGAATGATGAATTTTTCGTCAGGGTTCAATTGGATCATCGCTTCGATATTTCGGGCCTGTTCAATTTCTCTTTGTTTTCCATTCTTGTTGGTGGTTTGTTCGTAGGGAAACACTTCAAAACCTATGTTTAATGCTTGTCTAACCAGGTCGCCGAATTGAGGATTTCTTGTATAGTATCCTGTTTGTTGCAATGGATACTTTCGTTCATTGAGCAGTGTATCACGATGAATACCATTTCCCAATGCTTCAAGACCAAATTTTGTATATCCGAGATCAAATAACTGCTTTAACAATGATTTCGTAAATACCCTGTGGTAATTATTGTGGTGTGCTTCATTGATGATGATTATATCATGATTTGGAGCTTGTTCAATAATGTAATCCCTTGCCGATACTATTTTATAATTGGATTGAAGTGAATCGATTTCTGAAGAGGTGTATTCTCCTGAACGCCCTGGTCGACCCAAGTCCCAGTGTTCTAAGGCCTTTTGATAATCTCCTTTTATTGCATATTCAGAAGCGGAAATCTGATATTTCCAGGGAACAGTATCCTGAGCAAGTTGATGTTCAATTTCGGAATCAAATAAATATGGATTCGTAAAATTTATTGTTTTAAACGCTAATTGTGTACTAGTACAAGAGCTGTAGAGTGTCCACAAAATTATGAGAAAATAACAATGATTCACGTTTGTGTTAAATGTTTTATCCAGGAATGCATTGAGAGATATTATTGAATGGTGTAGTTGGCTTTTATAGCAGCAACATCATCTAGTTTAGGCCATTCCTTTGGACGCTCATAGTCTT
The DNA here is from genome assembly GCA_018680005.1 of Bacteroidia bacterium. GTDB lineage: Bacteria > Bacteroidota > Bacteroidia > Chitinophagales > Saprospiraceae > HDS-20. The sequence continues at coordinate 17,131 of JAHHJQ010000032.1, forward strand.
GACCTGATTTCAAGACCTGCGCGTTTGGATAATTGGTTCTGATATCTTTCCAATCGGTATCTTTCCATAATCCTGTATCCAACTCCTGAAGTTTTACACCTTTCAAAGGGCCTGATACTGCTTTTCCGACCAGCGGCCACCATAAGCTCTCCGTTTCACGGTCCCACAAGACAAAACCATCCAAACCATCCCAAACAGTGTCATCATAGTAGGTGTAGCCACTTAATGCAAATGTCAAATCATCTTCGCCATATTGACGATCATAGATGGCCCCAAGATCTGCAAGAATACAGTATGCTGCCATTATGGGGCGACCATTAAATTGATCGTTGACGATTTCATGACGTGTCAGATCTTTGACTGAATACGCCTTGATTTCGGAATCAGAATAAGCTAATAGAAAGCGAGACGAATCTGCCCAGAGCGAATCAGCTTCTGTTACACTAATGAATTCTGGTTGGAGTAGTGCAGGGAATCGTTCCCTTCCTATACCGTAGTGAAACTGTTCATCCTTGAGTTCACAATCGGAAATATCAAAGTGTTGTGCGCTATCTGCTCCCCCATACAACTTCTTGACACCATTGACTTCAAAAATTTTTGCATTGTTCAAGGCAATAGGTCTTGTTCTTTTCTTTTGAGTCTCCGACGTTTCATGGTTATTGGATTCTGATGCATCGGTTGGTTGATTTGAACAACTTATTGCTAGACATGAAATAATTAAAAATGAAAAAAAATATTTCATAATCATTTAGTTATTGATTGAAGTACAATTAATGAATTGATAATCAGTATTCATCAAATATTTCTTGGATCTTCCGTATATGTTGAGTTTTGGTAAGTGCCAGCATGAGCA
>JAHHJQ010000039.1 GCA_018680005.1 Bacteroidia bacterium
GTGGAAGTCAGACCTTCGATCCCTCCATCTAAATGACAGGCGCAAGAGATATATTGAAACTTGGAGATCCCAGGTTATACCAAGTCTGTGAAGATGTAGCTTTTGAAGAGCTAGAAGAAGTTGCTGGTTGGGTTCAGATATTGCATGATGCCATGTCTGATATTCGCCGACAATATGGCTTTGGAAGAGGGATAGCTGCACCACAACTTGGGATCATGAAGAGGCTAATCTATATCGATATCGATCGTCCTATCACAATGATAAATCCGGCAATCGAGCATCCTTCCGAAGCAATGTTTGAACTCTGGGATGACTGTATGTCGTTTCCAAACCTACTAGTCAAAGTAAAGCGCCATAAATCGCTTACGGTCAGATATATCGATGAATATTGGAAAGAGCAAAGCATTAATGCTGAAGATGCATTCTCTGAATTAGTCCAACATGAAATAGATCACCTCAATGGCATTTTGTGCACTATGCGAGCCATAGACAACAAGTCCTTCAAATATCGATAAAATAGAACGGAAGCTCTAAAATCAAAGAATAAGAAGAAATTCTTTAAGGAGACAAAGACTAATATTCTTCAAGGCATATAAAATACAAAACCGAATAAAGACGTACATCTTTATTCGGTTCCAGGTTCTTGATTACCAAGAAAATCATTTGAATTACCCCAGGTATTGGTTCAATATTAATCGGAGGGACCTGATCAGGTAACGTCGATATTTTGCTATTTCAATGTGCTTGTTGTGATATACTCGAAAATTGGAGTAAACTCACCTCTTGCAAAACGACTTATGATCTCTCAATAATTTTATTTGTTTGCGCAAAGGAGAAACCTACCTCTGCTCCTTGTTCGTATGGTGGCTCCATCTTTAAAATTTTAATAATCCAAATTGGCTATTTGGGGTGGAAATTAATCAAGGATAAAGACAATTTAACCTCGACTACTTCTCGTGTTTATACATTAAATATGTCCGGGAGAATTTTAACTCTAAACTCCCCAATTGCCTTACACTGCAATTTAACAATATTTTGACATTATTACAAATACCTACATATAATATGTATGTTAAAATTTGAGCAAAATATAAATTGGATTCAATTGTCTTATTCCAATCTATATTCTGTTGATATTTATAAGTAAATAATTGCTAAAGCCTTCTCCATTTCATTCATCATTATGTATTGTTGCGCTAATCCATGAAGTGATTTTCTGCATTGATTTGGATCTCCATCAAACTCTTCCAAAATCCGCTTTACATCAGGTGAAGCACGCATTTGATCCATCATTTCTCTACTTGGAGTGGATGGTAAATTCCCCAATCTGCCAAGGTTGTTTCCGGTAAGAATATCGCTCTTTCGGGTATGATCCGGAAGACTATCTACACCGATTCCAAGAGAATCTAAAGGTTTTGGAATTTCAAACATAGCATCTTTGATCGCCCGACAATACCAGGAACCTCCCATCCTAGCCACCAAATCAAGTTTTGCCGTGTCCATCCGACCATTATCCATCATGTATTCTTCGCGAATATGGATTAGCTCGACTTTGGCAAAAATGAGATTACCGGCACCTGGTTCATCTCCATATGAAATAATCCTATCCACTGTACATTCAAAGGATACCGGAGATTCTTCTACCCTTGGCGGTTTGACCTTAATCGAAGGTTGTTGGGTTAACCCCGATTTGACAAATTCATTAACACCCCTGGGATATGTAGTGCTCGATAATGACATCTGCTCGACTATCGAGTAATTCACAATATTAATCACTACTTCGCGAGTGAGCTCCGCATTGATCAAAGTATCCTTGCCTTTCTTTGCTGGTGAGAATACCATAATTGGTGGTCGGGAGCTAAATACATTGAAAAAACTAAACGGGCTTAGATTCACATTGCCCTCTAAATCAATCGTCGACACCAGCGCTATTGGCCTGGGGGCAATGGCTGTCAGAAGATGCCCATGAACTTCTTTTTGGGTGAGATCCTTAGGATCAAGTGTTATTTCTGACATGCGTTTTACTTTACTGGGAGAAGTTTGGATTCAAGCATACCGAATCCAATCCTCTTTCCATCTTTTTCTCCAGACGCATACATGGCTACAGTATCGCCATCGTGAAGGAAACTTCTTTGCGAACCATCATTTAATGTAATAGGTTGAGTGCCTGCCCAGGATATTTCGAGCATACATCCCCTACTCTTTTCTGTTGGGCCACTTATGGTCCCTGACGCCATCATATCTCCAACATTAATGTTGCGACCGTTGACAGTATGATGTGCAAGCTGTTGCACCATACTCCAATACATATGCTTAAAATTGGATGTTCCAACAATGGTCTCTTCTCCATTTTCAGGTCGAATCCCAACTTTAAGATCAATATCGAAGTGGTTTTGCCCTTTTTGTCTTAGATAGGGAAGCACTTTGGGACTTTGTTCCGGGCTCGAAATTCTTAGTAAATCCAGTGCCTCCATGGTCACTACCCATGGTGATATCGTACTTGCAAAACTTTTGCCTAGGAATGGCCCTAAAGGTACATATTCCCAACCCTGGATATCGCGTGCAGACCAGTCATTAAAAATGACCATACCAAAAATGTAATCTTCAGCACGGTTCACTTTGACGCTATCTCCGAGTTTTGTTGACTTTCCTATAATGAATGCCATCTCCAACTCGAAATCCATGCGTTGTGAAGGCCCAAAGACTGGTTTCTTCGCATCTTTAGGTTTATACTGACCTTTTGGTCGATGAATATCGACACCACTGACGATAATCGATGAAGCCCTTCCATGATATCCTACGGGTAAATGTTTCCAATTTGGTAATAATGCGTTTTCCGGATCTCTGAACATTTTGCCCACATTGGTGGCATGGTCCAAACTACTATAAAAGTCCGTATAATCCTTTACCTCAACAGGCATATGCATTTCGACATCGTCATATGCTAGAAATACTTCAGGGTGATCTTTTAGGAAACTGTCTGTAGTCAGTAATTCTTGAATTCGTTTTCGAACTGCCGAGGTCTTTCTTTTTCCACGTGAAATAAAATTATTCAGGGTTTCTTTCTTGAAAACAGATGGACTTATTCTTAAATCCTGAAAGCACCCCAGATCGGCAACTTTTGCAAGATCAATTACCTGATCGCCAACTCGTGTGGCCAACCTTTTTCTTGAACCATTAATGGAGCATACACCAAAAGGGATATTGTATATAGTGAAATCACTTTTCTTGTCTATTTCAATCCAACTAGTCATTTTTCTATTTGAGGTTATACGAAACGATTGAATCTAATTATACGTGATCATGTTCTTCCAGCCAAGACTGGTAGTAGGTACCATCCTCCAGCTTCATTGCGGCTTCCGTAACTTGCAATGGCTTGAAGGTATCAATCATAACAGCAAGCTCCCCGGTTTCTTTCTTCCCTATAGATCGCTCGTATGCTCCCGGGTGAGGGCCGTGCGGGATACCTCCAGGATGCAAGGTAATATGACCTTTGTCAATATCATTCCGAGACATAAAATCTCCGTCCACATAGTAGAGCATTTCGTCAGAATCAATATTGGAGTGATTGTAAGGTGCAGGTATAGCCTGAGGATGATAATCATACAGCCGGGGACAGAAACTACATATTACAAAAGTTGTGGTCTCAAAAGTCTGATGGATAGGTGGCGGTAGATGAACGCGTCCTGTGATTGGCTCAAAATTATGTATTGAAAACCCATAAGGATAGTTGTAGCCATCCCAACCAACTATATCAAATGGATGTGTTGCATATACCAATTCATGAAGACACCCCTGCTTTTTGATCTTAATCAAAAATTCACCTTGTTCGTCGTGGGTTTCCAAAGTTTCTGGCAACTTATAATCACGTTCACAAAATGGTGAATGCTCTAAGAGCTGTCCGAACCAGTTTCTATATCGCTTGGGTGTATAAATTGGCTGAAAAGATTCACTGTAAAGGATACGATTGTCATCTGTATCAAATTCAATCTGATATATCATACCCCTGGGCACCAGGAGATAATCTCCATATTCAAATTGGATGCTACCCAGAAGTGTTTTCAGAGTTCCAGACCCCTTGTGGACAAATAAAAGTTCGTCAGCATCAGCATTTTTATAGAAATACTGGTTCATTGATTGCCGGGGAGCAGCCAATCCTATAT
>JAHHJQ010000044.1 GCA_018680005.1 Bacteroidia bacterium
GTGCACCTGAAAATGAATACGACCACCGAACAATCTGCAATAAAGGCTACCTACTTCAGCATTATTGCTAATGTATTATTAGCAGTGGTAAAAGCCCTTGCTGGCTTCTTTGGGAATTCATATGCCCTGATTGCAGATGCAATAGAGTCCACTACCGATGTGTGTTCCTCTTTTTTGGTTTTATTAGGACTCAAATATGCTGAAAAGCCTGCCGATGAAAATCATCCTTATGGGCATGGTAAAATAGAGCCTTTGATCACATTTATCGTAGTTGCTTTTCTGGTTACTTCCGCTGCCTTGATCGCGTACAAGAGTATTCAAAACATTCAATCGCCTCAAGAAATGCCCGCGGCCTGGACATTAATAGTTTTAGGCGCCATTATCCTGTGGAAAGAAATCTCTTATCGAATTATCATTAAAAAAAGTAAAGAACTACATAGTTCTTCCTTGAGAGCGGAAGCATGGCATCATAGAAGTGATGCGATCACCTCAGTCACAGCATTTATTGGAATATCCATTGCATTATTTTTTGGTGAAGGATACGAGACCGCCGATGATTGGGCTGCCCTAATTGCCTCTGCATTTATTCTATACAATAGTTACTTGATATTCAGACCAGCATTAGGAGAGGTAATGGACGAACAACTATATGATGAATTAATTAATGAAATCAGGGAAAAAGCGCTTTTGGTAGACGGTGTAGCGGGAACTGAAAAGTGCTTTATTCGAAAGTCCGGAATGAGATACCACATTGACTTACATGCGATCGTAGCTGCTGACATATCGGTCAAAAAAGGACACGAAATATCACATCACCTCAAAGACTACTTATGCGCTAATATTCCAAACATCGGAAGTGTACTAGTTCATATCGAACCAGATGAATAAATGTGACAATCAAGGAGTGGGTTCCTTTTCGAGAAAAATTACTTTGTCCATTAATTGTTGCTTGAAGAAATAATAGTCACTGCTTTACTCCTTTGGTTTTCAAATTTTTGCTGCCCGACAATTTCCAAATAGGTAGATATACAATAAAGAATAAAGCAAGAGCAATAAATTCTCCCACCAAAATATAATAAGGCCATGGACCGAAATAATCAAGAACAGAAGAAGTAGGTGGTTTTCCAAGGACATATACATAGTTAGATCCTAGAATCAGGTTGACACCCAAAATAAATACTATATAAACCTGAAGTGCTATAAAGGATTTCCAAAGACTTCTGATGTTCGGTTTTAAGTCAAAAACAAACGTAACATATATAGCAAATACCACCAGACCCGCATGTACAAACCAGTATTTTATAAAAATGTAATTGGGGAATCCATTAAATAAATGGGGTGTAATTATCGCTTGGATGGTTCCGGCGAGTATCCAGAAATACAAAATCTCATGAACACGGAAAGAAGGCTTCCACATCAATACAGGTAAGAGTACGGCAACCATATTACAGATATCCAGAGGCAGATCTGTCTTGTATTCAAAATCTCCTAGCCACATACGAATAAAAACATACATCAAAGCGGACAAAGAAATCACGACCGCCATTCCTCTTGACAACAATAACTGCTGTGGTCTATTCAGGATTTTTTTGGCTGCCAGGGGAAGGAATACAGCCAATAAAATCATTGTAACCAAGGCGGCAAGGTGTTGTTGCCCGAAAAGCACGAAATCCTGGTTGTAAGCAATAAATGCGGATCCTTCCATAGGATGGATTAATGATTTTCAACATTTTAATAAAAAGTGTATTCAATCATCAACTCTGTAAATGATTTTTTTGTAAAAGTTGTCAGCTACGCTATTTACAATGACTGAGAAAATTGGCGGATTGATGTTCCCATTATTTGCGAATAAAATTCCGCCATTTGATGCGTCATTTGAACAATTCACTTCGGATTTAAAAAAAGAAGCAGAAATCATTTCACATTCAAATTAAAACATAATGAATTACAGAGAAAAGATAGGTACCAAAGAAAATCCATTGACACTGAAAACGCCACCTCAAAGTTCAGAATACACGATGCATGTTGACGAAAAGGACGGACGTGATATTCTGGTCTGCACAGTTAAGAAGACAATCTTGCATTACGACATCCGATGTCTCGAGGATCTTCACAAGATGCTAAAAGAACATAGCGATTGGATGCTGCTTGGCAGTAAAGATGAAAAGGTGG
>JAHHJQ010000040.1 GCA_018680005.1 Bacteroidia bacterium
GATGTGGCCATTGTTACAGCTAACTATCAAGACGATCTGACAGCCTTTCTTGCATCGGACACCAATAGATATACAGCTGCATACTTGTTGCCTTATCTGGGAGAAGATGAAGAACTAGTTGCACAAACGCTCACCCAACTCAACGAATATCAGATCCCGACCACATCATTATTCGGTGGAGATTACATTCGAGAAGGTGCGCTAGTGGGCTATAAGACAAGTGACAATATCAGGAAAATACCGCGTCGAATAGCACTAAATGTTATGAAGATCGTTGAAGGGCAAAATGCAAAAGACCTACCGGTAGGCATGGAAACATTTGACGACAATCTGATCATTAATATGGAAACAGCGCGACGGATCAACATCTATCCCGATTTTGACTTGATGTCTGAAGCCACGCTCTACAATCTTGAAGTAATACCTACAGATAATACACTTACACTCCAATCAGCAATAGCACAAGCACTGGCGAACAATCTGGATATCAAAATTGATCAGGCAAATGTTGATATCAGCAATACCGAAATTGACATCGCTAAATCTGAAATGCTCCCTTCATTGGACGTTTCAACCTCTTATTCGGTGCAGGATGAGGTTTCAACGCTGTCAAAACAAGGAGCCTTGGGTAGGTCCAATTTTTTGGCCACTGGTGAGTTGTCTCAAATTATACTGGCTGAACCCGTTCTGGCTAATATTGCCATACAAAAAATGTTGAAGTATAATCAGGAAGAATCGCTTCGGCAGACACAAATGGATATCGTCATAGACGTTGCTCAGACCTATATGAATATCCTTTTTGCCAAAAGCAATCTTAATATTCAACAAGAAAACGTCGCTCGTACCAGAGAAAACTATGCTATCTCAAAAGCCAAAGAATCTATCGGTTATACCGGATCCTCCGATATCAATCGATGGGAAGCCGAGTTGGCCAATGCAAATAGTGAATTGAATAGTGCATATGCTTCCTTGAGACAAGCGAAATTCCTACTTAATCAATTGCTTAACCGACCAATAGATGATGTTATAGAAATAGCTGATGTAAGTTTAGAATCATCCATGCTGTTGATTACGGATGCCAGAACGGACTTGATTGACAATTATGGAAAGCTGGAAGTTTTTGCGGATTTTTTAGTTGCTTTCGCCAAAGAGAACCTTCCGGAATTGGCCCAGATCAATATCGCAACGGATGTTGAAAAACGGCTTCAATTATCTCGCAAGCGTGCTTTATACCTGCCCAACATTGCAGCATCGGCTAGTGCAAGTAGAATCCTAGGACGATATGATGTACCTACTGGTCTTAACCCAATCGATATTTCTACTACATGGAATATCGGCCTTGGACTGAGCTATCCAATATTTCAAGGAAATTATAGAAAGAAGTTAATTGAGCAGTCCAATATCAGTCTTACACAACTCAAAGACAGCAAAAAGGATTTGGAAAACCGGCTCGAACTTAGAATTCGCAGCCAACTCGAATCAGTGGGTGCAGCATATTCAAAAATGGACTTGTCAAATACAGCGGCAGTAGCTTCGAATAAAAACTTTGCTATCGTTCAGGATGCCTATTCTGCAGGCCAGTCCAATGTCACTACACTCATCGATGCTCAGAATAATGCACTTTTTTCAAAACTATCTGCTACCAATGCGGTCTACAGTTTCATCCTGGAATTTCTGACGCTTGAGAGATCAATTGGTTTTTACAATTTTTTGGCAACGGAGCAAGAAAAAAAGACCTTTTTCCAGGATGTCAGAAATTATTTATTTGCGCAATAAGTAAATCAAAATGAAAAATAGATTAGACCTAATAATTGGTATACTCATCATAATGATCATTTCCTCTTGTGGTGGAAAGAAATCAAATGAAATTGCGGAAACGATACGTCCTGTAAAGTATGGCGAGATTAAATTGACAGGAGGTTCCGCCACTGAAACATTATCTGGAACAGCCCAGTCCAGTAAAGATGTAAACATCAGCTTCAAAGTGGGCGGTACAATAAATGGTCTTTTTGTGAAGATCGGAGATGTGGTCTCTTTTGGTCAAAGGATAGCACAAATTGACCCAACCGACTACAATGTCCAATACCAGCAGGCTTTGGCCAATTTGGCAAGTGTTGAAACCCAGATTAAAAGCGCTTCTACTCAATTGGTGAATAGCAAAGCCGTTTATCAAAGAGTCGAAAAATTGTATGAAAACAACAGCGTTTCGCTAAGTGAATTTGAGCAGGCAAAGTCAACCTACGAACTTGCTCAATCTTCCTATACCGCTGCCGAAGCGCAAGCAGAAGCTTCCAAAAGACAAGTTGAATCCGCTAAAAACCAATTGAGTTACTCAAATCTGACTGCCCCGTTCGCAGGTGTGATAACTGCTGTACATGTTGAGGCAAATGAACTGGTTGGATCAGGTACACCGGTAGCCACCATAAGTGCTACACAAGATCCTGAAATCTCTGTTGGAATTCCGGAGATATACATATCCAGGATAAAAGCGAATCAACCGGTCCGAATAAATTTTTCATCTATTGCAGGAACCACCTTTTCAGGCAGGGTATATGAAGTAGGATTCAGCTCGCTTGGGGGTTCAACTTATCCTGTAACAGTGAAGATTGACAACCCAACATCTGATATTCGACCCGGAATGGTGGCAGATGTGCAATTCAACTTTGATGATCAGGATCAAACACTAACACCAAAGCTCATAGTACCGATTGCAGCCGTGGGAGAAGACAGTGAAGGTCACTATGTCTTTAGCTTGCAAAAGGAGGGCGATCATTATCTAGCTCAAAAAGTGACTGTCGAAATCGGTCCAATGACGTCGACTGGTTTTGAAATCAGATCGGGAATGGATCAAGGAGGACTGGTTGCTACAGCAGGACTCAATACAT
>JAHHJQ010000099.1 GCA_018680005.1 Bacteroidia bacterium
TTGGAACCAGCAAACCTCTCCTTTCTCTATGTTGGAGTAGGAATTATAATTGCTGTGCTGGTGATTCAATATCTGGTGCTAAAGAATAAATGGGGTATGTTCAAATCTCAAAATGAACTCTTGAATAATCAAATTCAATTGCTCCAGTCTGAACTCAATCAAGAACGAGAGCTGCTCGAGTCTAAATCAAATTCCTTTCAGGAAATAGACAAACAGTATTCAGCTTTAAGTGCTGATTATCGCAACATGAGAGAACGATTTGACGAATTGGTGTCGAATAAGGAAAAAGAAAAAGAGCGGTTTGAACTACTTGCGACTAAGATTCTGGATCAAAAAACTGAGCAATTTGACAAACAACATAAGGCTGGCATCAAGGAAGTACTTGAACCCCTGAAAGAAAAAATTAAACAGTTCGAAACAAAGGTCGAAAGCACAAACAAAGAATCATTGGATCGACATCTGGCACTAAAATACCAGATACAGCATCTCACTCAACTCAACGAGAAAATGACCTCTGAAGCGGCTAACCTTACCCGAGCTCTAAAAGGAGACGCTAAAACCCAGGGTAACTGGGGTGAGCTAATCCTGGAATCGATACTATACAAATCAGGTTTGGAAAAGAATCGGGAATATGTCATACAACCTAGTTTCACATACGAAGGAAAACAGGTTAGGCCTGATGTCATTATTCATCTTCCGGATGGAAAAAAACTTGTTATTGATTCCAAAGTTTCGCTCACCGCTTATGAACAATTTGTAAATGCTGAATTAGAAGAACAACCACAATTGATCAAAGCACATCTAATTTCTGTCAGAAAGCATATTGATGGATTATCAGCAAAAGCATATCATGACATTTACAAAATGGAGAGCCCTGATTTTGTGCTCATGTTCGTGCCCATAGAGACTGCATTTAGTTTAGCCATAAGAGAAGATTCCAACATATATCAATATGCCTTTGACAAAAACATCGTTATCGTCACTCCCTCAACCCTACTTGCAACTTTGAAAACTGTGGAAACCTTGTGGCGAAATGAAAAGCAACAAAAACATGCATTGGATATCGCCTCTGAGGCAGGAAAGATGTATGACAAGTTTGTTAATCTTGTGGCGGATCTGGAAAAACTGGGAAAGCAAATGGATACGTCTAAACTGACCTACCAGGAAACCATGAAAAAACTCTCTGAAGGTCGCGGAAATCTCATAAACAGAGCTGATAAGATCAAGCAACTTGGTGCAAAGACTACCAAAAAGTTGGAAAAGAAATAATGGTATACCCTTTCAAAAGAAAACAGCAATTACAAATAACTTTGGTGCGGGATAATCCCTGGATTTTCACACATACCTTTTAATAAATGTTTTGATGGCTTTTAAAAAGGGTTTTTCATTCATTTACTGTACGTAACCCCTTCTCCTTTGACAATATCAGTAATACAATCTATCCATCCGGGATGATCATTCAGAGATGGCACCAGATCTATATTTTCACCGCCCATTTGTTCGAATTCTTCCTGATACTCGTATCCAATTTCAATAATGGTCTCCAAACAATCCGCAACAAAAGCCGGACTGAAGACTAGTAATCTTTTTGCTCCCTTCTCTCTTTGGTGACGAATGGTATCGATGGTGTAGGGCTTCACCCATGCAGTTGGGCCTAGTCGGGATTGAAAACAAACTGTAAATCTGCTTTCATCCAATCCCAGTTTATCTGCAATTTTAAAGGCCGTACTATGACACTGTGCAGAGTAGCAGAGTTGATTGCGATCACTAAGTTGTTGACAACAATCAGGGGATTGCAGACAATGCCCACAAGTATCTCCTTTTCTTAATTGAGATTCCGGAATCCCATGGAAAGAAAAAAGTATATGATCATAAGAATTCAAATCAAACTGCCTTGCGTTATCGACAAAAACATTAAGCATCATAGGGTGATCATGATACGAACTGATCATACGTATCGATGGAATCGTCTGAACATTACGCAATAATCGCATGACTTCATCATGGACAGAACCCGTTGTAGCACTTGCATATTGAGCAAACATCGGAAATACTATGATTTCTTTCACCCTCGCCTCCAGCAGACGATTTAATGCACTTACGATCGATGGATTTTGATATCTCATGCCCAATTCTACCACATAGTCTTGTCCCAGGGCTACTTGTACTTTTTCTTTGACTTTATAACCATATATCTTGATCGGGCTTCCATCTTGGGTCCAAAGTCTTTGATACAATTTCGCTGAAGATCCACTACGGAATGGGGCTATGATACCCCGTACCAATAACTGTCTGGGAATCCAGGGAAAATCTATGACGCGCCAATCCGTTAAGAACTGTTTGAGATATCGATAGACCGCGCCTCTGGTTGGTGCGTCTGGAGTACCTAAATTGATTAATAAGACACCTTTCTTTCCAGTTCGTGACATGTGAGCGTTTTTCGTCATGCAAAAAAAGAAAACATCGACTTAAAGACAATGTTTGCCAATCATACTACCTTTAGCCACTTCAAATAGAAATAAAATATGACGAAGAATAAAAAGCCGCTTATTCTGGTGACTAATGACGACGGCATCACTGCATCCGGACTCAAAGTACTGGTTAATGCGGCAAAAAAATGGGGAGAAATTGTAGTTGTTGCACCCGATTCCCCCCAATCCGGTCAAGGACATGCTATCACACTGAATCATCCTTTGCGCATATATGAAGTTGATGAATTTGGAGACATTGAAGCTTACAAGTGCAATGGAACGCCTGTCGATTGCGTGAAGTTGGCGAAGAGCGTCCTTCTCAAAGACCGAGAAATAGACTTATGCCTCAGCGGGGTCAATCATGGTTCTAACGTGGCTATCAATATTCTCTACTCGGGAACAATGTCTGCTGCAATGGAAGCTTCACTCGAAGGAATACCGAGTATTGGATTTTCCATCACCGAATTCCTTCCAGGTGCTAACTTTGAACCGTATGGTAATCTTGTATCAGATATTGTTGGCTATGTAATTGAGAAAGGTATGGAACATACCAAGCTGCTGAATATCAATATCCCATATATCGGAGTTGAAAATATCAAAGGAATAAAAGTCTGCAGACAGGCAGAAGCCAATTGGAAAGAAGAATATATCGCAAATAATGATCCACTTGGTCGCACATATTATTGGATGTCTGGCGTATTTGAAAACTATGATAATGGACCGGATACCGATGTCGAAGCACTAGAAAATGGGTATGTTTCTATAGTGCCTTGTGAACATGATTTGACCGCATATAAATCCTTCGTCAGTCTGAAATCGATAGAGTCCATCCTCTGATATGTTGAGCAAGAATAAGGTGCTGGTAGGTATTATT
>JAHHJQ010000116.1 GCA_018680005.1 Bacteroidia bacterium
AATCCATATGGACATATGGTCATAGAAGTCCCCAGGGATTAGAATATAATCTGGTATCAAGGCAATTGTGGGGTACGGAGATGGGACCGAGAGGTGGTGATGAAATCAATCATCTGCTGCCAGGGAGCAACTATGGATGGCCATTGGTCTCAAAAGGTGTGAATTATGATGGCACCAAGGTCGAATACGGGAAATATTTGAATATCGACGTCGATTTGGAAGATATCGAACCTCCAAAAGTGGATTTGACGCCTGCACCCGCTGTTTCGAGTTTTGTCTTCTACGATGGTGACAAATTTCCCCAATGGCAAGGCAATATGATCGTAGGATCACTAAAAGCAGCAACCCTATACCGTTACCAAATTGAAGGCAATGAAGTTATACACGAAGAAATCCTGATCAAAGACCTGGCAAGAATTCGGGATATTGAGATTGGATATGATGGATATATCTATCTTTTGCTGGAACATCGATCCGGAGGGCAATTGGTCCGGTTGATTCCAGTATAGTTTCCTGGTTTTGATTGACATTGATAGAATCCTAGATCACAGCAACCTGCCTTTCATATAAAGCCAGAATGATTTCGTAGTTTACATTAAGTCAATGCATATTGCTCTTGGATATCTTAACTAATTTACTGTGTGAGGCACGAACATTATTTGTTGACCTCTTTTTTGTAATTCATAATGAGGAAAATGTCAGTAAGTAAGAGATTTATCCATCCCCTTGTAAGATCCAACAGAATTGGTAGAACCGTTTCGCATTTTATTGGCTTCGTTGTCACGATGTCGGTATGGTATGGGAGCAATGAATATTTGGCTTTAGCTTTGATTTCTTTATTCTGTCTTGTTTGGCCCCATATTGCATATCAAATCGCATCAAAAAGTTCTAATCAAAAGAGGACGGAACTAAGAAACATTATGTTTGATGCATTTTGCATCGGCACGATACTTTGTTATTTAAGATTTGAGCCTTGGCCGACCATGTTCTTCACCCTAGGTCTAGGTATTACTTCTATGTCTACCGGTGGTTTCCGATATTTTCTTAGGATTGCTATGATTGCCATTTTAGGAATTCTGTTTTGTGGTTTATTTATTGGCTTCCAAATAGAAACCGAATCCACTATGCATACTACATTGATTGCTTCTGTGGGCATGACCATATTCTTTCTTTTTTCATCATTTGTGACCTATAATTTGACGAGACAGATTGTCAAAATCAAAGAGCAAATGCGCTTGAAAAAGGATGAAATAGAAGGTCTGGCAGGTAAACTTGCAAAATATCTTTCCCCTCAAGTCTACGGATCTATATTCTCTGGTGAGAAGGAAGTCAAGATTGAAACCAATCGAAAGAAGCTCACCATCTTCTTTTCTGACATCAAGGACTTTACATCTATTACCGACTCCATGGAAGCGGAAGGTTTGACTTCACTGCTCAATACTTATTTCAATGAAATGTCTAAGATAGCCTTAAAATATGGTGGCACCATTGATAAGTTTATTGGGGATGCCATCATGATATTTTTTGGTGACCCAGAATCAAAGGGTGAAAAACGAGACGCGGAAGCATGTGTATTGATGGCTATGGAGATGCGCGATAGAATGAGAGAAATGCGTGAAGAATGGGCAGAATTGGGTTTGTCCAGACCGCTCCAAATACGGATGGGAATCAACACTGGCTATTGCACAGTTGGCAATTTTGGATCAGAGGAACGTATGGATTATACAATCATCGGAAATCAGGTGAATCTAGCTAGTAGATTAGAATCAAATGCTGAAGCCACTCAAATTTTAATCTCACGAGAGACCTATACACATATCAAGGAAACGATCAGTTGCCAAAAGAAAGAAGAAATACACGTCAAAGGAATTCCTTATCCAGTACAGACCTATCAGGTAATTGATTTACATGAAAATATCGATGATGCGAATAAGAGTTTCTCTACTGAAAGAGAAGGATTTAGTTTATCGGTAGACCTGAACCGTGTTTCTAAGGAGGAAGCCAAAGAATTGCTAAATTCAGCTTTGATGAAACTCTAATTGGAGCTCAATAGGAAAGATAATTGGCGTTGAGATTTACTTAGCTTTAAAGAAGCTGAAGCAAGTTCATACTTTTTTGTGCCCTCTGTCCTTGGCCGATTCTTATTTGGATCATTTGAAAACTCAATTTTTACTCGGTTCAATTGAAATACTTTATGCAAGATCCAAAGAAATCGTATCACCCTATCCTCAAAACATTTAGGTCCGCAAGAATTTTTCTTCATTTCATGGGAGCCCTCATTATGGCTTCTATTTTTTATAATCAACCCAATTATCTTATTTGGGGATTAGTAATATTCTTTGTTTTAGTGTGGCCACAGATTGCATTTACAATATCAAAGAATAGTGCAAAATCAAGGATTACGGAACAACGATTGATGCTTTTTGATCTTTATATATATGGCGTATTTATAAATCTCGTTTCGTTGAGTTTATGGCCGAGTACAGCATTCATAGTTGGATCAATTGGTACTGTTGTCCTTAATGGTGGCATGCGTTTATTACTTAAAGGTATAGGCTTCATGGTAGTAGGATATTTGAGTACAGGTTTACTTAACGGTTTTGAATTATTCCAGGATGCAAGCCCACTGACCACATTTGTTTCAATCCCAATAATGATATTGAATACGATCATATTAGGATATTTTTCATTTCATTCCAATACTTCTCTAGCCGCTGTCAAACGAAATTTGAAGGTTCAGAAAGAACAGATAGAAGGATTAGCAGGTAAACTAGCAAAATATCTTTCCCCTCAAGTCTATGGATCTATTTTCTCTGGTGAAAAAGAGGTCAAAATCGAAACCAATCGAAAAAAGCTCACCATCTTCTTTTCTGATATCAAGGACTTCACATCTATTACGGACTCCATGGAAGCTGAAGGATTGACTTCTCTCTTGAATACCTACTTCAATGAGATGTCAAAGATTGCATTGAAACATGGTGGTACAATAGATAAATTTATAGGAGACGCGATCATGATATTCTTTGGAGACCCAAAATCAAAAGGCGAAAAAGAGGATGCCAAAGCCTGTGTGATGATGGCCCTTGATATGCGACAACGCATGCATGAAATGCGCAAGGATTGGGAAGATCATGGGATTGCGCAACCATTACAAATTCGTATGGGTATCAACACGGGCTATTGCACAGTTGGTAATTTTGGCTCTGAAGAACGCATGGATTACACGATAATTGGAAATCAGGTCAATCTGGCGAGCAGATTGGAATCTAGCGCAGCGGCCAACCAGATTCTAATCTCCAGGGAAACCTATGTCCACGTCAAGGATACCATTAGTTGCCAGAAGAAGGAGGAGATTCATGTCAAAGGCATACCATATCCGGTGCAGACGTATCAGGTTCTAGATCTCCATGAGAACCTCAAAAGTGCTGACAATCAATTAGTCGAAAATCAAGAAGGCTTTAGTTTTTCTGCTGATTTGAATCAGATCACAAAAGAAAGGGCTGCTGAATTACTGGAAGGAGT
This sequence comes from Bacteroidia bacterium, assembly GCA_018680005.1. GTDB lineage: Bacteria > Bacteroidota > Bacteroidia > Chitinophagales > Saprospiraceae > HDS-20. Next base: position 3,523 of record JAHHJQ010000116.1, read on the forward strand.
TTTGGCGAAACTCAAAGGGGTGTAAAGTTTTACCTATAATGCTCAACCAATTGCCCTTTTGAGCTCAACTGTTTGCTATTCTTTTGGAAGCTCTGATATCCACTCTGCTATTCTCGATATGACATCTGCTGAAAATGATGTTGGCAACATCGCATATTCCATAGCCCAACCTGTATTGGCTTTCTGCATGAGATGATTGAGTCCGGGTAATACTTCGACTTTTACGTATGGAGAAGACTTTATCAAAACATCTGCATTGGATTGATAATCAATAGCTTTATCCAGCTCTCCATAAAGCGCCATCGCAGGAACATTTAGCACTTTCAGGGCAGAAGATAGTTCATAATTCAATTGAGATTGATACCAATTGGAAAGGACAAAATCCGTTCGACCTTCAGGTGTTCGCGGGACAAATTGATAGGCCGGGAGTATAACTGGACCGTATGGTCCTTTCAAGACTGCCAGGATGGAATCTCTATTCTGCTCGGGTTTACTATCACTGACCAGTTTCAAGAATTTGTCGGCTTCTGTAGTCACCCTTTGTTTGACACTATCCGGATATGGGCTTGCTGCCAAAAGCCTACTCATCTGATCTTTCATTTCTTTAACGCCCTTTCTGACAGGCATGGAGAGAAGTACGACAAAATCTGTTGATTTGCATTGATTGGAAGCCAGTACAGAAATACCAGCACCTTCACTCATGCCGATAAACCCTCTTCTTGTTACCTCTGGAAATTGTTTGGTAAGATACTCCAAAGCAGCGCATGCATCACCTGTGCGGTGAGCAAGACTGGCATCCATAAAAACTCCTTCAGAATCACCTACGCCACGATCATCAAATCGAAGACTTGCGATGCCTTCATTTGCCAGGCTATCCGCCAGCGTCTTGTAATATTTGTGTATGCCCAGCGTCAAATCTCGATCCGTGGGTCCGGCAACAGGAAGTAGAACTGCTATTGATGAAATCGAGCCTTCAGGTTTGGTTAAAGTTCCAGCAAGTTCTATGGTGTCATTTGAAGACTTAAATTTCACTTCTATATCTACCTGTGCAAAGTTGGGCAATGGAATTGCCGCTATCCCAAAGAGAATCGCTACTCTGAATAGAATGCTTAAATATTTTACCGATAGATTCATACTAATGAAAGTAGGGAATAGCGAATCCTTCATCACGTTTTATGGACAAAAGCAGCGCGGTTCTAGATGATTAACTGATCTTGATATAGAACTCTGTTTAGTTCACCTCTGTACCTTCCGGTAATTAATATCGACTTGAATTTCTGTAAAAATAGATCAAACCGCATCTAAAGGAACTCTGTGTGTCCTCTGTGCCCTCCGTGGTGAATCTTATGGCTAATTTACCTATGAGAACTTAGAGATATCTCAGAAAACACAAGACTTGAAGTTTTAATGCTAATCGAATTCTGATACTTCTAAATTGGCTGTCGTTCGTAAAATTCCTAATTTCCACTCCTATTTTATTAACCTCACAGAAATCGATTTGTGACCATCTCAGAAAGATGATTACAGAATGATTGCTCTACCATTGAATAAAACCAAAACCATGTTCAAAAAATCAACGATTCAGTTCCTCCGAACCGCGACTCTTCTAATCATTTGTTTTCTAAATTATTCCGCGGCACAATCCCAGGGGTTTGAAGGATACTATCGATACCCCGATCTACATGAAAACACAGTCGTATTCACTGCGGAAGGAGATTTGTGGAAAGTACCTTTGTCTGGTGGCCTCGCACAACGGCTGACCACTCATGCGGAGGAAGAGATTTATCCGGCCATTTCTCCTGATGGTAAGACTATAGCCTTTTCTGCCAGTTACGAAGGACCTACTGAAATCTATACCATGCCCATAGAAGGCGGTGTGCCGACAAGATGGACCTATGAAAGCGATCCCTCGATCTCCAATACATGGACTCCTGATGGCAAGATCGCTTACGCTTCAAGAGGGTATTCAAAGGTTCCTGATTTTCAAATGGTTACCATAGATCCAGCTTCTAAGAAGAAGAGTAGAATTCCATTATTCCAGGCCAGTGAAGCGTCATTCGATGGCTCTGGCAATACGGTATACTTTGTCAGACCGGCCTATCACCGAAATGTTACTAAAAGATACCAGGGTGGAACAGCCAGACAGATTTGGAAATTCTCAGAAGGAGCTGGGGAAGC
>JAHHJQ010000135.1 GCA_018680005.1 Bacteroidia bacterium
CGTGATTTTCCAATGTTAAATATTTGACCACCTGGTCCACCAGCACCACCACTCATTCTCCTCATGATAAATAACCATAAGAATATAATGAGGCCTATCGGCAACAACCATCCGAGCAGAGGCCCTAACCAATCCGTTCTTTCTTCATAGATAGGTTGTACTCTATCCAAAGGATCATCAATTTCAGCATTGAGGTCATCTAATTTCTTTGCAAAGACTTCAATCGGACCTGGATTGAATTGATAATGGGATGCGTCCGTCCGAAACTTATTCCGATTGGCATCCTTATATTCATCCTTATCCAGCTTATTTCCTTTGATCGTTACAAAGGCCTGTTTCTCATTGATGATCCTCAGGTCTTTGATATCACCATCCCTGACCATTGTTTCGAAGCGCTCCCAGGTAAAATCCTGAGCACTTTCCTGCATCTGACTTGAGAAAAACTGCAAGGCAATGATAGCTACGATCAATAACCCATAAATCCAATACACATTGAATCTTGGTTCTTTGTCACCTTTGGGGTTATTTGTATTGTTCTGTTGACTCATTTATTCCTTTCCTGCTTAATTATATTTAATAACACAGCCTTTGCCTATAGGTTATATAAAGTTAGTTTTATTCGACAAAACGGCTTTGGGATATCATAATCTATCGTATTCTGTCATTATGCCATCGCTCCAAAGGTCTTCAAGATCATAAAAAGCTCGTGTCTCTCTATAGAATACATGTACAACCGTATCGAAGTAATCTAGCAACACCCAAGTATTGGATTTGTTGCCTTCGACATGTGCTGGAGGATTATTTGCTTCTTTCTTCGTTCGCTCGCGTATTCTTTCTGCAATAGCATTGACCTGTGTATTTGAAGACCCTTCGCAGATTATAAAATATTCAGTGGGCGCATCATCAATCTGACGCAAATCGATTTTCACGATGTTTTGACCTTTAATGTCGGAAATACTATCAATGATCAGATCAATTAACTGTTCTGTGTCGTGGGGTTTGATGGCTTCAGCCTTGTTATTTGTCAATATTGATTTAGTATTAATGTTAAACTGTATTGATATAAACGAATTTTAAGGTCTATACTTGACCCATTATTTTGACAATTTGGCTTTTAGAAAGTTCAGATCACGGTGCATATAGGACACAATATTATTCATTTTGACCATTTACCTTCTACCAATGTCTTTGCTCTAGATCTCCTATCAAAAAGCAAACCACCAGAAGGAACTGTCATTTCGACAGATTATCAGTTTTCCGGTAAAGGTCAACTCAACAACAAATGGGAATCTGAGGCCAACAAAAATATCACTCTTTCGGTAATCCTCTATCCTCAGTTCTTACCAATCGACAAACAATTTGCTTTAAACCAAATGGTTTCTCTTGCAGTACAAAAGACTATCTATGATATCATTCAAGATAGTGTTCTTATAAAATGGCCTAATGATATATACATTGGCCGGAATAAAGTTGCCGGAATACTTATTCAAAATCAAATTAAAGGAAAGAAGATACAATCAGCAGTAATAGGTATTGGTATCAACGTCAATCAAGAAAATTTCCTTTCCAGTGCCTCAAATCCCATATCCCTTGTTCACCTTATTCAAGAACATATTAATCTTCAAGAATCAAAAAACAAACTCTATTTCCATTTGCAGGTCTATTACAAGCTATTGATGGATGCATGTTTTGATGAATTGACAGATCAATATCTGGAGAACCTATATCTCAGAGATACGATTTCAGAATTCTGTAAAGATGATGGTACACCTTTTCAAGGTATGATTAAAGGAGTTGATGAACTCGGTCGACTTCAAATTTTAATTGGTCAGGAATTGAAAACTTTCATGTTCAAAGAAATCAAGTTCCTTAACTCTAAATCCAAAGGGTACCTCAAGTGATATACCCTTTGTGATTCAGGTTCAATATTTCATTCTTAAATAGGAGTATCCGTGCGTGTTAGTTTGTAGAAGTCACTTAAAATAATATCCGTTGTATATCTGGTTACGCCTTCTTTGTCCTCATATTTGCTATAGGTGATTTTTCCTTCAATAGCCAATTCATTTCCTTTCTCCAGCAAACCTGACATGATTTCAGCGGTTTTACCCCATGCGGTAATGTTATGCCATTGTGTATCTGTAATTCTATCACCGTTGGCAGATTTATAACTTTCATTTGTCGCCATAGAAAATTTGGCATACTTGCGTCCATTTTTGGTTGTTTTAACTTCGATGTCTTTTCCAAGGTTGCCAATTAGTGTAACACGATTCTTTAGTGCATTCATGATAAATTGATTTGTAAGTGTAAATAATGATTGTTGTTCAGATCGCCATTTCTGCGATGATGATCCAAAGGTCAGGACAACAAATCCCATTATTCGGCAATTACCCGCTTAGTTTCGTTTGTATGCATTTGTATGCATATACAATCGTTTATTGTATTGATTTACTGATATTTATATACAGTATCCAATTCCTCACATTTTTCGGTTTCCTTAGTCATAGCCGTTTGATTAAATTTGAAAACCTATCGTTCACAAATTGTACATAGATGATCCAATCTGATAAAATTGTTTATACCAAAGGAGATCAATCCTTTGAAGGAAATATAGCCTGGGATGATTCATTCATGCATAAACGACCGGGTATTCTTATTGCCCATACATGGGTAGGGCAGTCAGATTTTGAAAATCAAAAAGGGAAGGCGTTGGCTGAACTTGGGTATGTAGCTTTGTCCATTGACATGTATGGCAAGGGTCGAAGAGCTTCAGGGCCAGAAGAGGCCGAAGAGCTTATGCATGAGCTTACTCAGGATAGAGAGCTGTTAAGAGATAGAATTCTAATGGCAAAAGATACGCTTGCTGATAATCCTTTGGTGGATGTATCAAAATTAGGAGCGATTGGGTTTTGTTTTGGTGGTAAGTGCGTTTTAGATCTTGCAAGAACAGGAATTGATATCAAAGGAGTTGTTAGTTTTCATGGAATTTATGACCCACCACCAATATATTACACCGATCCCATCCTTTCTTCTGTACTCATATTGCATGGATGGGAAGATCCCCTTGCTACTCCTGAACAAGTCAATCTTTTGGCCAACGAGCTAACAGAAAGAAATGCTGATTGGCAAATTCTGGCATTCGGTCATACAGGACACGCTTTTACCAATCCTAATGCCAAGTCGCCAGATGAGGGTATGTTCTATCAACGATCGTCAAGCGATCGTGCTTGGAAGACAATGCAAAACTTCTTTGCAGAAAAATTTGCCTGAGCAGGCATTCTTAAGAATCGATTTCAGAGTTTACTCTTTCACTATCGTCGCCTCATGGATCGCATAGATTAATCTATTGATATCCTGACTATTGAGCTCTAGTTTGCCCCTAAGTGTTATTGGATCATCTGTATATTTCACCGGTTCTGTAGCAAAGACCTCCATTACCGTTTCAGGGCCGGCACCTCCACAGAAAAAGCACATGCTATATGGGTAAGCTGAAAAGACAAATTCCTTGTGGCTCTTATAACCTTCGATTGGGATGATGTATCCTTTGATCTCTATTTCCTTGCCCTCCATAGATTTGATGTTCTCCGCAAAGACGGGCACATCCACTTTGAATCCCATGATTTCGTTGTACTCTTTCTTATAAGTTATATTGGAAAGTTGCTGCCAAATATCCCCTTGAGCAAAACTCAACGTAGTTATTGCACTGAACAATCCTAAAAACAATGCTTTTTTGATCAATTTCATAATTTCGATTCTACATATTCCTTTAATAAAATATCCTTAAGAAGGTCGCAGTTCAAGTTTTCGTTTTGGTTTAACCTTCTGTTAAGGTATGAACGATATCGGTTCGATAAGCATTCCAGGCGGGGATTATTGCTGATATGATTCCAATTCCTATACTAATTACCAAAATGATCCATTCCTGATCGTTGAATATCCATCCTGTAAATCTGTAATTATATTCTTCTCTAAGTGATCCGGACATGACCTCCATTCCAGCATGACCAAGTACCCACCCTGCAACAAATCCAACGATGGCCATTATCAATCCTTCCAACAGTATCATCCATAGCATTTGAGATCTATATGCGCCCATCGTTCGCATTAGGGCTAACTCATATTTTCTCTCTTTGAGTGCGTTATATAAGGATATAAAAATGCTAAGCCCAGAGACTATTATGATCAATATCGCAATCATTCGCAAAGCTCTTTCTCCAACACCCATTAGATTATACAGTCGATTGATCTCTATTGCGGGACTTGCAGCTTGCAGGTCTGTATTTTCATTGATCCCTCGCTGCATGTTCAGTGCCTGATAGTTCGTCTTTCCTGTGAATCTTACTAAAATCGAAGTGATTTCCTTATCAGGGTTCTTCAAAAGAAAGTCAATTTCATTGTCGCCATGATCATGTCCTTCCTCCTCATGGTCATGATCATCTTCATGGGGAGCATGCACATCCCAAATGCTTTCTGTACTGGTTAGTATCAATTGATCGATGACAGCATCTGTCGGTTTTAAAATTCCAACCACTTTGAACGGGTGGTCGCCATGATTCATATCTACATCTTCCAATAAACCATGATTGCTCAAAAAGGTGTCTCCAATCTTTAAACCCTTTCTTTCTGCCACGAGTGATCCAATTACGGTTTCTGCGTGATGGCCCCATAAATGTCCTTCAGCGATCTTTCCCTTATATAGATCCACAAATTCATGGGTGGTCCCTACTATTCGAAAACCCTGGTAACTATCACCTAGAGAAAGCGGATATGCTTTGTCGATCAATGGATGGTTAGGGTTTAGAAAAGCCTTTGCTTCTTCTATCTTAATATTTCCTGTTGGTGCATCGATATGATACATGTTGCAGAGTATCAATTGCAAAGGACTTCCTTTGGCACCAATGACTAAATCAATACTGGCCAAATTGCTATTGAATTTGTTTTGTAACTGTTGGTTGAACAAGATTAGAAATATGATCAATCCGACACCAAGAGCAAATAACACTAAGGTCAATAATGTGGATAAGGGCTTAGCAAAAAGATTCTTCCAACTGAGCTTTAATAAATTCATAATTGTCAATTAGAAGGTGTGGATAATATTACTTGATTAGGAATTATTTCTTTCAAACGCCCGTCATGGGTGACAATGATAAGGGCTGCATTTGCTGCTTTAGCCTTATCTATCAAGAGTTTAATTACCTCGTCACAATTTATATCATCAAGCGCCGATGTTGGTTCATCCGCAAGGATCAAAACAGGTTCGTTAATTAACACCCTGGCAATTGACAATCTTTGTTGTTCTCCTTGCGAAAGAGTAGAAGGAGACTGATATAGTTTGTCTCCTAGACCGAGACTTTCTAAAATTTCAATAGCCTGATGCTTATCCACCTTGCCACTTCCAAAATATGGTGCAATCAATAAATTGTCAAGCACATTCAATGATCTCACAAAATGTGATTTTTGAAAAATGATTCCAATGTGTTTTCCTCGAAACTTATCAAGTGATGAACCCTTCAGTTGGGTTATATCCTGATCTCCCACTCGAATTGATCCTTTCGTTGGCTTCATCAATCCTCCGAGAAGATGCAACAAGGTTGTCTTACCACAGCCAGAAGGGCCAATGATGAGACATGGATTGTCCGGTTCTCCGGATATAGGGGGAAAAGATAGCTGCTGTTTCGAATTGTATGAAAAATCAAGTTTGGAGGCTAATATCATGCTGTGCTTAAGTTAATAAGGCTGCACCAAAAACTCCGGCGCTGTCTCCTAATTTCGGTTTCACAATATGTGTATCCAGACGATGATTAAAGATATGTTTTTTCACTTCTTTGACTCCTTCATCATATAGCACATCTATATTGCCGATTCCACCTCCAATAACAATCACATCCGGATCCAGAATGTTTATAATAGACGCTATCCCTTTTCCAAAATACTTGACGAGTCGATTTATCGTAATCATTGCCGCCTCATCGTTTTGGTGGAATTTTTCAACAATTTCTTTCATGGAAATTGTCTCTTTTGACATTGATGTATAAAATCTTTGCAGTGCCGGACCGCTAAGTACGGTCTCAACACATCCAACTTTTCCACAATAGCAATCTCCTCCGGATTCGTGCAAAAAATTATGTCCCCATTCCCCGCCTATTCCATGACAACCAGTGATAACATGATCTCCAACCACTACGCCACCACCTACGCCAGTTCCCATTATGACTCCAAAAACAACCTTTGCATCCGGCATGACCTCTTGAGC
>JAHHJQ010000155.1 GCA_018680005.1 Bacteroidia bacterium
GGGTCAAGTAGGAAATTCATATCACATCCGCCTTGAAACAGCAGACGGTAAAATATACGAGTCAGAACCGGATATGCTAAATCCTACTGGTGATATCAGCGACATCACGTTTGAGTATGAAGCCAGGATCACTGAAGAAAATTTTGTTGAAGTCCCTGCAGATGTTTTCAATATTTACATTGATGGCAATGCAGGACCATTGCAGGAAAGTTTTACCAGGTGGAAATTCAAAGGCACCTACAAGGTGTTCACTTATCCTGAATTATACGAAAGAAGGATATCCGTCTATCGACCATTTAAGGATCCCTGGCCATGTAGCGGGTATATTGTGGTTGGCGCACCGAATGGGGGCAGACTAGAACAAGTCGCTGATTGTGAATGCTGTGAATGCTGGGTAAATGATTTCGAACCATCGCCTCAACTATCTGACAACCAGCTGGTTCGCAGCGGAGATTTCAGATCTATCAAAGTCGGGGAAGCCCCCATCAACAGCTCCACTTTCTATGATAAATACCTGGTAGAAGTAGAGCAGATGAGCATGTCCAGAACAGCATTTGAATTCTTCAGGTTGGTTCGGTCGCAGAAAGAAAATGCCTCGAACATATTCCAGTCTACCTTTGGTGAAATTATCGGTAATATCAGGGGCGTCAACACAAGTGAGGAGATTGCGGGTATCTTTTGGGCGTCTTCTACTAAACGAAAAACTAAATTTATACAGCGGTCTGATGTGCCCTATCCTATCGTTGATATTGAGGTAAGCAAACAACCCTGCCTCACCCGTTACGATAATTCCACAAATCAGAAACCTGCGGAATGGGATTGATCCGGAAGTATATTACTCTACTAATCATGTTTACCGGCTGGAACGGTCTGCATGCACAATCTGACATTAATTTTCTTGCGGAAAGATATGATATGTATCATGCGCAATGTCCCAAAACCAAGGTTCAACTGGTCTTCCATCAGGACAAATATACTCCCGGTGATACCGTATTTTTTAAGGCCTACAACATTACGGAAGACTTATTGAGAATTTCCGGACAACAAGTCGCACATGTGCACCTGACCGACTTCGCAGGTACTTCCTTGGATTACTTCAAGTTTTTATTGAAGGATGGCGTAGGTGCGAATCAGATGGTGATTCCTGAAAATGCAGAACCGGGGTATTATCTGGTGACAGCCTATACAGATTGGATGAGGAACTGGGGTGAGGACATTTTCTTTGAACAAATCATACCCGTAGTATCAGATCAATCCTTTCAAGCTGCTAACACCCCCAATATCAAGGCAATGCCCGAAGGGGGCATCCTGGTAGCTGGAGTACCTAACAATATTGGGATTTATTCCAATTTAGAAAATGACAATATTTTCCTTCAAGATCAAAATGACATCGTCATTGATACGATCAGGACCGATCTGAAGGGATTGGCCACTTACAGGTTTACACCTCAGCAAGGTATGTCATATGTCCTGCGATCTCAGGAACAGGATTTAATGATAAAACTTCCTGAAGTTTCGAGCCAGGCATATACACTCGAATTGACTTCGAAAAAACCCAAAGAAGATCTGATACAATTCCAGGCATCTGCATCTCCCGGTGCCGAAATACGCAATCAAAAAATCAATGTGCTTGTTACTTCCCGCGGTAGAGTCTATAACGTAGCGGAGTTCACGCAAGAGACACGGCCTTTTGTACCATTGAACATACCTGTAAGCGATCTACCGGAAGGTATCGCACAAATCACACTAATAGGTCCTCAAGAACAAATCCTGGCGTCCAGGCCATTTTACGTTGGCAAACCAAATCCTATTAACGCTATAATCAAGACAGATAAAGAGGAGTTCAAACCAAGAGCACCTGTTAGACTGGAAATTGCAATAACCGATGACAATGGTCAACCGGTGTTGGGTGAATTTTCAGTGAAAGCAACGCATGCTGCATTGTTTTCGGATGTCGCTGCAAGCAGTTTCAATAGACAGTTGGTTCTACCTGCCATGACTGGAAATGCTATATCAGAAGATCCAAATGGTCAAGCATTGCAAGAAATCGATCTTTATATCCTAACCAATGCGACATCGGAACCCTGGTCTGAAATACTCAGTGGAAAAAAGAGGAATCTGCTAAATGCTGTAAATAGTTCAAATCTAAAATCCGGTAAAGCAATCCATAGCAAGTCGGGAAAGCCAATATCGGCGACCTCGAAAATTATGTTCTACATGCAGGATTCCGGTGATCTTTATCTTTCCGGGATATCTGAAGGAGGCGAGTTTTCACTGGACCTTTCTGAGGTGTATGGTCAGGATGAATTATTCAGTGTCGCAGAAACCAGGAAGGGTAATGAGATCGAAGATTTGGAAATTGAGTGGCAAACTGAAATTCCAGCTTTGATTAATAAAGCTCCACCTACCAGATTTACAAACGATGCAGATGAATATGCATACTATGCCAACAAATCGAAACTGATTGCACAATCGTACAACCTGTTCAATGCAAAAAGTGATACCTCCGAACAGTGGTTCTTGCAATCCATCCCTGTTTTTGAAGACCGGTTTATCGAAGCTGACATATCGTATAACATGGAGGATTACCGGACTTTTGGAACCATGGAAGAATTGGTCAAGGAGGTTATCAATCCACTCAAACTGTATAAACAAGGTAATCGCAGACTCATGCGTGTACGCTATCATGACCCGGATACGGGCAACGGGCGTCCGCTTTATTTTATCAATGGAAAGGCTACGAAGAATACCGAATTCTTTCTATCACTGGAACCATCAGAAGTACAGTCCATAAAGATCATTCGAACACCAAAAAAATTGCAGCGGCTAGGATTCATGGGCAGGAATGGTATCATCATGATCGAAACCAGATCCAAGGATATCAATTCTCCCATCGATCCGGGAAGCCAATTTTTAGGGATCCGTCGACCAATCCCCTACAGTCATCGCGACCACTCCAGATCTGAAAACACTCGGATACCTGATTTTCGTAGCACTTTATATTGGAATCCTTCTGTCACCACCAATAAGGCCGGAAAAGCAACTTTGGAATTTTATACCTCCGATGATGTCGGTACCTATGATATCAAAATTGAAGGTCTGACGGTCAATGGCCAACCATTTACAGCTACGCGGAAGATATCTATAGGCAAGCCGGAGAGCAACTGAAAAAAATTCCAATCTTCAGACAAGGCTTAAGATTGAATAGCAAAACTGCAATATGCTTTGCATGCCCGGTGACTTGAAGTATCTTCGGTCCTTTCTTCAATCCAAGAAATCAATATGAAAAATCTTCTACTGTTGACCATTTGTTATTTGTTACCGTTGATCGGTACTGCTCAGGATGAACTCAGCAACCCCAGTTTCGAAGAAGTACTTTCCCTAAAGACTGTGGGCTCTCCGGTGCTTTCTCCAGATGGCAATCACATCGCTTTTACTAAATCAAGTGCAGATTGGAAGGAAAATAGATGGGATTACGAAATCTGGCTTTCCAAAGATGGACAACCTGCTTTCCAGCTGACGAATACTCCTGAGGGCAATAGTGGTCAGATTAGATGGGCCCCGGGTGGTCAATGGATAAGTTTCACAGCCAATCGTGGAAATAAAAATCAGGTTTATGTCATCAATATCAATGGCGGTGAGGCTATACAAATTACACACGAAGAAGACGGAGTGCAACAATATAGATGGGCCCCGGATGGCAAGTCAATTATATTTACCAAGTCCGAACCAAAAGCCAAGGATGCCAAGAAAAGATCGGAACGATATGGTGCTTATAATGTTGATGATGAAGAGTACCGGTTAACCTGGTTGTATACGATTCCTTTTGATCCATATGCACAGGCACCACAGGAATTGCCCTGTTATGATAAGGACTCCACAGCAGTTCAAAACTGGCCTTGTATCGAATGGCCTAAGGCTGAGGCATTGATTGATAGCGTAGACTTTACCATCCGTGGATTTGATATATCACCGGATGGCAAAATGATCGCTATCACCCATTCACCTGATCCATTGATCAATTCATTTTTTGATGCAGATATTTCTATTCTCGATTTGGATTCAAAAAAACTCAGGACCGCCGTCAACAACCCAAGTTCAGATAATTTTGTGACCTGGTCACCGGATAGCAGACAGATATTGTACGATAC
>JAHHJQ010000158.1 GCA_018680005.1 Bacteroidia bacterium
ATCGAAGGGTGTTATATGGCATGAATGATCTTGGGCTCCTATTCAATAAATCACATAAAAAATCAGCAAGGATTGTTGGTGAAGTTCTTGGTAAATATCATCCTCATGGTGATAGCTCCGTCTATGATTCTATGGTTCGTATGGCACAGGAATGGTCACTGCGATATCCATTGGTAGATGGTCAGGGTAACTTTGGTTCTATGGATGGTGATTCTCCTGCAGCGATGCGATATACGGAGGCTCGATTGGCCAAGATATCAGATACCTTAATGGATGATCTTGGGAAGGATACAGTAGACTGGCAATTGAACTTCGACGATTCTCTAAAAGAACCAACGGTTCTACCAACTCGTCTACCGAATCTCCTGATCAATGGGTCTTCCGGTATTGCGGTCGGTATGGCAACGAATATGATGCCGCACAATCTATCGGATGTGGTCGATGCAATCTTGGCTACAGTCGACAACCCTGACATAGATATTGAAGAATTAATAGAAATTGTCAAGGCTCCCGATTTTCCAACACGAGGAAGCATCTATGGCCTTACTGGTGTCAAGGAGGCGTATCGAACTGGAAAGGGAAGAGCAGTTATTCGGGCCAAAGCGGATATCGAATCTAACGATCGTGGGAAAGAAACCATCATCGTAACTGAGATTCCTTATCAGGTCAATAAAGCGAATTTGCTGATCAAAATAAAGGATTTGGTCGTCGATGGGAGAATTGAAGGCATTTCTGAGATACGCGATGAATCGAGTAATCGAGAAGGGCTACGAATAGTGATCGAGATCAAGAGAGATTCGATGGCTAGCATCGTACTTTCTAAGTTGTATAAATACACTCCGCTCCAGACTTCCTATGGGATCAATAATATTGCCCTTGTCAATGGGCGACCTGTAGTTCTGAACTTAAAGCAGATCATTGAAGAATTTATCAAATTCAGAATTGAAGTAATTGTCCGTAGGACAAAATATGATCTGAAGAAGGCCGAGGAGAGAGCACATATTCTTGAAGGGCTGTTGATCGCTCTGGATAATCTTGATGAGGTCATTGCATTGATTCGTGCTTCCAAGACAGTGGAGGAGGCGCGAAATGGATTGATGTCAACATTTGAATTGACAGAAATACAAGCAAGGGCGATCCTCGATATGCGTTTGCAGAAGTTGACAGGATTAGAGCGGGAAAAGATTAAAGATGAATACGAGGAACTACAAAAGAAGATTGCACATTTCAAAGCTATATTGGCTTCAGAAGAGATGCAGCGAGATATCGTAAAAGAAGAGCAACTTGAACTCAAGGATGCCTTTGGTGATGAACGTAATACTGAGATCATTTATGCTGATGGCGAGATCAACATTGAAGATCTCATTCCAAATGAAGAGGTTGTTATCACAATTTCTCATTTAGGGTACATCAAAAGGACAAAGTCAGATGAATATCGCACGCAGTCCAGAGGTGGTAGGGGAGCCCGTGGTAGTAAGACACGAACTGAAGATTTTATTGAACATGTCCTTATTGCCGACGCGCATAATTATATGCTGTTGTTCACAGAAAGAGGACATTGTTTCTGGTTGAGGGCATTTGAAATACCTGTGGCGGCAAAAGGTGCAACCGGTAGAAATATCAAAAATATTGTCCAACTCGGTGACGATAAGGTGAAAGCTTACATCATTGTCAAAGATCTCAAGGATGACGAATTTCTGAATAATAATTTTATCGTCTTCGCAACCAAGAAAGGTGTTATTAAGAAGACTATCGTGGAAGCTTATTCCCGTCCAAGAGTAAATGGAATCCAGGCAATCAACATCAATGATGGAGATCAGCTCCTGGAAGCCAAGCTGACCAATGGAAATATGGAAATTTTGATGGGAGCCAAATCTGGGAGAGCGATTCGATTCCCGGAAGCCAAGGTTAGAGGCATGGGCAGAACGGCCACCGGAGTAAGAGGTATTAGATTAAATGATAAAGATAATGATGAAGTGATCGGATTAGTTTGTGTAGATAAAGAGAATTCAACAAATACAATTCTGGTTGTCAGTGAAAATGGCTACGGGAAACGATCAGATCTTGACGAATATCGTGTGACCGGGCGTGGGGGAAAAGGTGTGAAAACCATGAATATTACAAGCAAAACTGGTAGTTTAATAACCATTAAAGCGGTGGAAGATACAGATGATCTGATGATCGTAACCAAATCGGGAATAACAATACGAATGCCTGTTAATGATATTCGTGTTATGGGCAGAGCTACTCAAGGGGTCAAAGTTATCAACCTTGGTAAAGGTGAAAGTATTGCTGATGTCACTGTTATTTCTGCAAGTGATACTGATCAAGAAGAAGAAGGATCGGAAGAAAACCAAAATGACAAAGGAGAATCTTAACATTTGTTAACGACAGTAAATTGCCATTTAACAAAAGAACAAGACAATTGCTTTTTAAATTCACGTCATTATATTGAAACATCGATTGATTCGACTTTAAAAAAAATTAGAAATCTAAATAATCTGAAAATGAAAAAATTATTAAGTCTCGCATTTCTATTCGTATTTGCTATCGGCGCGGCTTCGGCTCAGGACATTACCAAACAAATCAAAGGAGCTAAGAAATTGGTCAATGCCTACAAATTGAATAACGATATATCCAAAATCACAGAGGCCAAAAGTATCATTGAAACAATTTTTAAAAATGATGCAGCGAAGAGCAATTTTGATGCTTTGATAGCAAAAGGAGATGTTTATGCAGCACTTTCATCTCACGATTCTGCTGAGAAGTTAAAAGCAGAGGCCCTCGGGCAGACCTATGAAGCTCAATACGTAGGAATGGCTGTGAAGGCACTAGAAGCTTATAAAATGGCGCTGCCATTAGCTGAAAAAGGTTCACAGAAGAAGGCCGTTGTTAGTGGTTATGATAATGTAGATAATGCACTTGCTTCAGAAGCAGACGCAGCATTTACTTCTCAGGATTGGGATTTGGGCATGAAGGCTTGCGAAGGGATCTTGGAATCTTCAGTATTCCTGGAAGAGAACGGTAAGACAGGCATCATAGCAGATGAAGAGACGAGAGACCTTTGGGAATACTATGCAGGATTAGCAGCCAGTAATACTGAGCAATACGATGTGGCCAGAAAGCATTTATCAAAATTGGTCAAGAAAGGTTCAACCAATGGTGATGTCTATAAGGAGATGTTCAATGTAGCAGTTGCAGAAGGAAAAGAAGATGAAGCGCTGGGGTATCTTGCGAAAGGGCGAGAAGTGGATCCAGAAAATGCAACGTTGCTCTTTGCTGAAATCAACTATCTCATTAAAAAAGAGGAGTATGGTAAATTAGAAACACTATTGAAAGTGGCCATAGAAAGAGAACCAGACAATCCTTCAGTATATTCAACTCTGGGAACAGTATACAATCAGTTGTTTAAGAAGTCGAATGATGAAGGTGATAAGGCCAAAGCAAAAGAGTACTTTGACAAAGCACTGGACTATTACAATCAGGCTTTAGGTGTCGATAGCGAATTTTTCAACGCCATCTATTCAATTGGGGAATTGTACTACAATAGTGCTGCAGCAGTAATCACGGATCTTCAAGCACTCGAAAGTGACTATTCCAAAGAAGGGTTGAAGAAATATGAAGCCAAGAAAGAAGAGATGATGACATTTTTCGATTCTGCATTGCCATACTTTAAGAGGGCAGAGAAGCTGGATCCTAATGACAGGAATACCATGATCGCTATGAAGGAGATATTTGCCCGAAAAGGAGATATTGAGACTTCAAACCAAATAAAGGAAAGGATAGATAAACTCACTGCAGGCGAGAAGTTTGAAAAACCATTCTTCAACTAATCTTTAAGATTTATCAATAAATCCAGAAAGGCGGTGTCAGTTTGATACCGCCTTTTTGTTTTTAGTATAATTGCATAACATTCTAACCAATTGAAGAGAGTACAAGCGATAATCGATAAATTCAACACTAGAGTAGGGCAGTGGGCTTCCTGGCTGACTACTGTTCTTGTCTTATTGATGTGTTATGATGTTTTTATGCGTTATTTTTTCTCCAATTCTAAGACATGGATTCTGGAGCTAGAGTGGCATTTATTCGCTTTAATCTTTTTGTTTGGAGCTTCTTATGCATTCAAAGAAGATCGTCATGTAAGGGTTGATTTGTTTTACACGTATTTCTCAGAAAAAAAGAAAGCCTGGATTAACCTGATAGGAAGTGCCGTTTTATTGATGCCATGGTGCTTCATAGTAATCTGGAAATCATGGACCTATGAATATTCCTCATGGCAGATCGCAGAGGGTTCTCCACAGCCCGGAGGTCTTCCGGCTCGATATCTGGTCAAAGGAGCCATAGCACTGGCATTTGTACTTTTATTTCTTCAAGGACTGGCTACTATCTACCATTCGATACAAATCCTCAAATCCTCAAAGCAATAAATGGGCTTACTTGCGCTGATTCTTTTTATAGTCGTATTCGCCCTTATTCTATGGGGCTTTCCTGTTGCATTTACACTGGGAGGGATTTCGGCAATATTCGGCTTGATTTTTCTTGGTCCGGACTATTTTAGTTTTCTCCCATCGAGGATTATGGGAACGATGAGTAATCCTGTACTCATAGCGGTTCCATTATTTATTTATATGGGCATCATGCTGGAGAAATCAGGACTTGCTGCGCGTATGTTGGAGACCATGGCTATGCTGTTTGGAAGGTTAAGAGGTGGTCTTGCAGTGTCAGTAGTCATCGTTGGTGCCTTGCTGGCAGCGTCCACGGGTATTGTCGGTGCTACTGTGATCACTATGGGATTGATCAGTCTGCCTACCATGATAAAGCGAGGTTATGATGTTCCTCTTGCAACGGGCACCATAGCCGCTTCTGGTACGCTTGGCCAGATCATTCCTCCATCCATAGTCTTGGTATTGCTAGGAAGTGTACTAAGTGTTTCTGTTGGTGATTTATTCAAAGCAGCTTTTATTCCTGGGTTTTTGCTTGTGGCAGCCTATATCATTTACATTCTGATTAAAGCTTCAGTGCATCCCGAAACCGCACCTGCCATTCCACAGGAGGAGATAAAAGCATTTAGAGATAAAGGATTTGTGAAGCGGGCCTTGATGGCTTTTCTACTCCCATTGCTACTGATTATTGCAGTACTGGGTTCCATTTTTAAAGGTATTGCATCACCAACAGAGGCTGCAGCTGTAGGCGCCTTGGGAGCGACAATTTTAACCATTATTCAGGGAGAGTTCAAATTGACTGTACTAAAAGACGTGATGAAAGAGACGACGCACCTGACCAGTATGGTTTTTATGATCTTGCTGGGAGCTACAACTTTTGCTTTGGTCTTCAGAGGCATGGAAGGTGATGATTATCTGATAAGCTTATTGCTGGATAGATGGCAACTGAGTCAGGTCGGGTTTTTGATCATTGTAATGATCATTGTGTTTATAGCAGGATTCTTTATTGATTTTATAGAGATTATTTTCATTATTGTGCCTGTCGTGGCGCCGATTTTTCAAAGCTATGGAATGGATTTGATCTGGATCGGGACATTACTAGCGCTCAATCTGCAGACCTCCTTTCTGACACCTCCTTTTGGATTTTCGCTGTTCTATCTCAAAGGCGTTGCCCCACCACAGGTAAAGACAACAGATATCTATAAAGGAATCATTCCTTTTCTTATCATTCAGGTCATCTTTTTAGTGACTACGGCACTCTATCCGGATTATATCTATTTGTTGATCAAATGATACTGTTATAAAAAACCTTCTCCGATTGACTGGACCATTGTGAGATATCTTCCTTAAAGATTCGGAATGAATCGTAGACTTCCTTGAATAGTGGATCCCCTAAGGATTCCTCTTCCAGTACGGACAATGTCAATTCTTTTAGTTCCGCTAAGACTTCTTCAGGCAGATTTTTGACCTGGACATTTTCTTCTTCAATTAGCTTTCTGAGATATGTCGCATTTTTGGCTTCAAATTCTGATAGTATCCACTGATTTGCATGCATACATGCTGTCTCCAGTATGACCTGGAGATCTTTTGGAAGACTTTCCAACTTTTTTTTGTTAACAATAAGTTCCAGTACTGAACCTGTTTCATGCCATCCAGGTGTGTAGTAGTATTTGGCGATTTGATAAAAACCCATTTTGTAGTCATGATAAGGTCCGATCCATTCAGTAGCATCAATAATCCCTCTCTCTAAGTTTGTATAAAGCTCGCTACCAGGAGAAAGTACAGCTGTCCCACCAGCTTTGTTGAGCACCTTGCCGCCTAGTCCCGGTATTCTCATTTTTAATCCGGTCAGGTCAGACATAGTATTGATTTCTTTGTTATACCAACCACCCATTTGAACTCCTGTATTACCAGCAATCATGGGTACGATATTAAACTTAGCATAGGTCTTTTTCCACAATTCCATGCCTCCGCCGCACAGAATCCATGCATTCATTTGCTGTGCGTTCATACCAAATGGAACAGTCGTAAAGAACTGGGCAGCCGGGACTTTTCCTGCCCAATAATATGA
>JAHHJQ010000162.1 GCA_018680005.1 Bacteroidia bacterium
GAATACGAATCTGCAATTTTTCGATAGTAGGGTTTTGCAAAATCAATCTCGTCATACTCAATCTCTAGAAAATCTATAGCTCGTTGGACAGTGCCATCAAAGTCTTGTATAAAATCTTCATAGACAAAGGTCAAGGGTTGAATATTCCTTTCTGAAAACCACTGTTGCACAGAGCACTCTCTAAGTACGGTCTCCTTTAAAAGATGAAAGAGCGCATCGTAGTCGTATTTATCCTCGTAGAACTTGTCTTCAGGCGTATGTGATTTTCCAGATTCAATATGCCATTGATTGTCATTGATTGCCTTCCACCACGACACTGCTTGCCGAACCTTGTTTCTTCGCGTTAGAAAGATATGCTTGCAATTGGGAAAAAGATCATCCCAGATCATATTGGTATTTTCAATAGTCAAAGGATCCATTCCGCGCAAGTGACAGAGTTCGGCAAATATTCGATCCATTCGATCTGTAATATTGCTGTGCTTAATACCAAATACTCCATTTGGTGTGGATCCTAATTCCCAAAGCTTCTTCCTGAGCGTTACATAACTATTAGCCTTGTAGACGCTACAAAGTGTATCCGGCTCGTAGATATTGAATAGTTCATTGGGTTTCCCGGCTATACCTGTCTGTTCTAAAGCTTTGCATAGGACTGTGCTTCCATTGCGCTGCGACATCCAGACGCGATATGATTTTATTGGTTTCATTTCTCTATATTTCAAGATCAAAGACATCACAGATTGCTCAAAGACGTCTTGGTATTTCAATCCTATTACGATACAATTTTAAGAGTCTGATTCCGCTATTCCCTGCCAGACATGGATTTTATTAAATTACATGTCTAATTCCTAACTCAAGATTTTTGCAAGCCCGATTCTGATGTGCCCAAAAAGCGAAGACAAAATCGACAATATAAAAGTAGAGCTCGAACAGCTTCGTCGCGAACGTGAAATTGAAGCTTCTCTCGAACGGATTCGAGCGCGCACGATGTCTATGCTGGAAAGTACAGAATTGGGGGATGTGATAAAGATCGTATTTAGAGAAGCGGGTCAACTTGGTTTTGGTGCCAGGGCATGTGATCTGGTGATCATAGACCCCAAGACCAAGTCATCTTCATTTTGGATATCTGGCGATCTGGATAATCCTGATGGATTTAGCGTCCACATGCAGATCAAACCTTTCGATCACCCACATTACAAAAATGGGATCCGGGCCTGGCGACAACAAAAACCGCATAGAACTTCTGTACTCAAGGACAAGGTCTGCTCAGACTATATGAAGGGATTGATGGATGCCGCCATCTCCAACACGATGCCTAAACCGGCCCAGGACTATGTCAAAAGTCTGAAATTCATTATCCATACAGAGGCTTACATGAAGTACGGCTACTTCAGGGTTGCCAGTATGGAGAAATTATCAAAAGGCGATAAAGATATCCTGGTTCGATTTGCGAAAGTATTTGAACAAACCTACACTAGGTTTCTAGATCTACAAAAAGCCGAAGCTCAAGCAAGAGAAGCACAAATTGAAGCAGCTCTTGAAAGAGTGAGAGCGACCTCCATGGCCATGCACAAAAGTAAAGATCTTCACCAGGTTATAAATGTAGTGTATCATCAACTGGAAGGGCTGGGTTTGACCTTACATTCAACTCAGATCGCAGATAATATAAATGATAAACATAATATACATCTCTGGCTTGCCAACAATGTTCAGGCCTATGCAGAACAAGTGCATGTACCCATTACCCGCCATGTTTTTTTTACGCGCTTAATTTCGGCGATTAAAAATGGCGAATCCTTTTTTACGCTATTACTATCAAAACGACAAAAAGACGATTTCACTAGTCATGTTTTTGAAAATTCCAAAAACATAGATTCTACTACAGCAAGAAAGGATTTCATTTACTCTTTGCCGGGATTAGCAGTATCTGTGGCTATTGGAAAGGCTGCCATTTTAACCGTCTGTCGTTTTGATGCCATTCCTTACCAACCGGCAGAAAATGAAATTATAAAACGCTTTGGTAAAGTTTTTGATCAATCCTATACCCGTTTTCTGGATCTACAAAAAGCAGAAGAACAGGCGAAGGAGGCACAGATCGAAGCCGCATTGGAGAGAGTGCGTGCTGCTTCCATGGCCATGCATAAAACAGATGAGATCGCTGATGTCGTAGTGGTTTTGTTCAAGCAGTTAATGGAATTGAATCTTGAATTTTATCAGTCATGGATTATTATTTTTCATTTAGATCAAGGCTATTACGCCATGTGGATGTCTCCACTTGAAGGGTTTGATGATCTTCCATTTTATATGGAAATACCATCTGAAACTTTTGAAGAAACCACGTTAAGATCCTGGAAGGAAGGAAATGATTTTAACTATTTGTCTTTCCCAAATAAAGATGCCTTTAGTGCGTTTTGCAAAGGAATTGACACGTTGATAAATTCAGATCGTTTTTCTCGAATGCAAGAAGTTATGCAATTCGAAGGAATGGAGTTTACAGATGCCAACCATGCATATGGCCAATTAAGTATTTCAACTAAAAATAAAGCTTCAGAGGAATGCAAAGGAATAATAAAACGCTTTGCTAAGGTATTTGAACAATGCTACACCCGCTTTCTCGATCTTCAAAAAGCAGAAGCACAAGCTAGAGAGGCACAAATCGAAGCTGCACTTGAACGCGTTAGGGCAAAAGCAATGGCCATGCACAGTTCTGAAGACCTGGCCACGACTGTAGATACTTTCTTTTCAGAATTGAATGCACTGAATGTTCTTCCAAGGAGATGTGGTGTAGGTATTGTTGATGCAGAGACCAAATTGGTTGATATTCATGCTACAACAGCTACCGAGGATAATGAAGTAAAGAAAATGACTGGTAACCTCACATTGAAAGGTCACCCGGTATTAGAAGATATATACGACCATTGGATTGCGCAAAAAGAATATCATCCTGTGCTGAGAGGTAAAGAAATTTCCGCCTATTACAAGGCGATGAATCCTGAGGTTATTTTTCCTGATTTTGCGGATGATGTGACTCAATATGGTTATTATTTTTTCTTTAAAGAAGGAGGTGTATTCGCTTGGACGGATAAGGAGTTGGTTGAATCAGAATTACAGATCTTCAGAAGGTACACTTCAGTATTAAGTCTCACCTACAGACGGTATATGGACTTGAAGGAAGCAGAAGCCCAGGCCAGGGAAGCGCAAATAGAAGCTGCACTAGAAAAAATACGATCTGCATCTATGGCCATGCACAAAAGCACGGAAATCAAGCATGTGGTGAGTGAAAGTTTTAATCAATTGACAGAGCTGGCTATCAAAGCGGATATTTGCATGATTGACATATTTGAAGAAGGAACCAATGACCTCCATCTTTGGGGGGCAACCTCTGAACAAGTATATGATGATGTGTTTCACGTACCTTATTTTAACCATACCTATTTCAGGTCATTAAAGAAAGCCAGGCAAACTCCAAATTCCATATACTCATTCTCATTTACAAAGGGTCAGACAAAATCATGGCATGATCACTTGTTGGGCAGGACTGATGTTGGAAAGAACATCAATGAGAAGCGCAAAGAAGCAGTGTTAAAAGCGAAGTGTATAGATGGAATTGAAGCCATACAAAAGTATCATGGTTTTTTGCTATACAATTTCTCAAGTCATGTATATACTCAAGATGAAAAGGACATCCTTTTAAGAATTTCGCAGGTCTTCGAACAAGCTTACACCCGATTTCTTGACCTTCAAAAAGCCGAAGCACAGGCTCGGGAAGCACAGATCGAAGCAACACTAGAAAGAATTAGGTCAAGATCGATGGCCATGCACAAAAGTGAGGAGCTTCATGAGGTTGTCAAAGTATTATATCAAGAATTTAGAGGATTAGGTGTTCGATTTCATGTGGTCAATCTTCATCTAAGAATTGATGATTCCGCAGATAGTCATTTCTGGGCTGGCGCAGGTGATCTTATGTATCCCTCCTTGATTCATTGGCCATATGTCGATTTACAAATGTTCGATGACATCAATAAATCTTGGGGATCTGGTGAATTGCTGAATGCAAGTTACACCCAGAGGGAAAAGGGAAGATTTTTGAAGGAATTATTTAAGGTGATTGAAATACCGAAAGATCGGCAGGCCATAATAAAGGCCAAAAATGGAATGATGAGCATGGGTTCATTTCGAAATAAGACCGGTTTACACTTAATTAAATATGCCAAGATTCCATTTACTGAGGAAGAGCAAAACATAGTACTTCGATTTTCCAAAGTTTTCGAACAAACCTACACCCGCTTTCTAGATCTCCAAAAAGCAGAAGCACAGGCTAGAGAAGCACAGATTGAGACGGCACTTGAAAGGGTACGTGCAAAGACAATGGCGATGTATAATAGTGAAGAATTGTCAGCCACTGCTACCGTTGTATATGAGCAGCTTATTGAACTCGGTATTCAACCATGGAATTTTGCCTTTACCATCTTTCGTGAAAATAGCGACATTGCCGACTGCTGGTCGAGTGATCAAACCGGTCCATTAGCGCCAATTGCATTTCCACACAAGCCAGATCCATTTCTCAAGGAAGCATACGAAGATTGGAAAAATGGCGAATCTCTTACAGTTATGGTCGCCAAAGGTGCTGCGCTTCGGAAACATCAGCAATACATGAAAAGTATTCCTGATTTTGAAAAAATTATACAGCAACGAAAGTCCGCCGGATTTGAGTTCCCTAAAAAGATGATCTTCCACAAAGCCCATTTTAAGTATGGGTATCTCATGATCAACACGCTGGAAGAGCTTCAAGACTCTTTGGATATCTTTCATCGTTTTGCAAAAGTCTTTGAACAAACGTACACGCGTTTCTTAGATCTGCAAAAAGCTGAAGGCCAGGCTCGCGAGGCCCAAATTGAAGGTGCATTGGAGAGAGTCAGATCGGCATCTATGGCGATGCATCTCACATCAGATTTGCAAACTGTGATCAATTCCGTATCTGAACAATTCAAAGCATTGGAAATCAATGCAGATGGCGGCGTATTCGTCACTATTAATGATGAAATTGAGAAAGAATTATGTGTATGGGGAGCAGGTGAAACAGCGGATTACGTGCAACAAGTTCATATACCCTTTTATGATCGGCCCATCTATACCAACATTCTGAATGCCTTTAAAAATGGACCTGCCTTTCTTGAAGAGCAATTTTCCAGAAAGGAGAAAAAGGAATTCTTCAAACACATGTTTAAAAATCCGCCCTACAACGAAACTAGACCAGAACATCGAAAACAAATATTAGCCCGACCGGGTGGATATACCAGATCATGTGCCATTTCAGAGCATACGAGTCTCTTTATGATCAGTCATTATGGAAGAAAATTTTCAGAAGTTGATAACAATATTCTTTCGCGTTTTGCACACGTCTTTGAACAGTCATACACGAGGTTCCTGGATTTGCAGCGAGCTGAAGCTCAGGCCCGCGAAGCTCAAATAGAAGCAGCTTTAGAGCGCGTAAGATCCAGGGCAATGGCCATGCATGATAGTGAGGAACTCGTGGGAGTGTCTAATGTTTTGTACGAGGAATTAAAGAAATTGGGAATTGATTCGTTTGCCCAATGTGGATTTGTGATAATCGATGAAGAAGAAGAGAAGCAACATGTATGGGGTGCATCGGAAACAGACAGCAAACTGATGCAATACTTTGCACTTCCATTATTAGGTGATCGAGTCTTGAAAGACCGCTATGAGGTCTGGAAAAATAAGCAACCCTTTTACAGGCAAATACTGGATCCTGATCAGCTAAAAGCTCACCTGGATGTTGTCATGCCAAATTCTAAGATCACGGATCAAGAACGTGCATCTAAAGATGACATGCCGAAAACAACGTACTTCTATTTTGGTAATTTCTCACAGGGTTATCTACAGGTGATATCAGGCCAGTCTTTATCCGATGAATTTGCTGCGATTTTTATTCGTTTTGCCAAGGTATTTGAACAAACCTATACCCGTTTTCAGGATTTAGAAAAAGCTGAAGCCCAGGCCCGTGAAGCGAAAATAGAAGCTGGATTGGAAAGAGTGCGAGCTTCGACTATGGCTATGCATACTAGCTCAGAATTAGCCAAAGTCATTGCTTTGACGTTTCACGAAATTCGCAAACTGGATTTTCCGCTTGATACCTGCACCATCCATACACCAGCAGCCAATGAAAACGAATTTGTGTACTGGGTCGCCACGCCCGAACAAGCTTATGCTCAATCTATCATCTGGCCTTTCTTTGAAAATCCGGTAATTAAAAGGCACAAAGAAGCCATAGACAATGGTGTAGATTTCTTTTCGGATCAAATCAATAAAAAAGAGACCAAGGCTTTCTATCAATTTGGCTTTGATAACACCACTTTGGGAGATCTCATCAATGAAGAGAGGAGGGAACGGGTGTTACAAGTTCCTGGAATGGACCGGTCGTTTTCTTTAATGAAGAATTCTGGCCTTCAATTGATGAATTTCAGAGGACACACCTACACCAATCACGAAAACGAAATCATCAAAAGATTTAACCTTGTTTTTGAGCAAACCTATACCCGCTTCCTGGATCTACAAAAGGCGGAATCACAAGCCCGCGAAGCTCAGATAGAAACAGCACTCGAACGAATACGAGCCAGGGCAATGGCTATGCATAAAACAGATGAACTTTCACAAGTAGCCGTAGTCCTTTTTCAACAACTAAAGCAACTCAATATACAATTACAATGGTGCTGGTTCGCGATTGTCAATGATGATGAAGAATTTTCGGATATCTGGTATACTGAATATGAAGGGAACTTTAATCCGCATCCTTCGCGACAACCATTCACTGCTCCTGAGGCGACAGGATTTATCGAGGCCTGGAAGAGAAAAGTAGACTACTACAAATCGGAGCTTTGTGGACATCAATTAAAGGATTATGCAGAAATATTGGGCAGCGATCCCCATTTCAAAGATGGTGCATCGCACAAAATATTTATGGAGAACCTTGATGGTTGTCTTCAGCAGATCCATGCATTCTTTAAATATGGCTCGATTGGATACAGTTCATTCCATCCCAGAGAGGAGGATGCTGAGATGATATTGTCCCGAATGGCCGGTACTTTTGAGATCGCATATACCCGTTTTCTCGATCTCAAAAAAGCAGAGGAACAAGCCGCCATTGCAGAGAAACAAAATCGCGAGTTGGCGCGATCTTACAAAGAGCTAAAAGAAACTCAGGCCCAACTCATACAGTCCGAAAAAATGGCATCGCTCGGAGAGCTCACGGCAGGTATCGCTCACGAGATTCAGAACCCACTCAATTTTGTCAACAATTTCTCCGAAGTCAGTGGAGAATTGCTCGATGAAGTCCTTGAGGAACTCACTTCGACTCCGCTCAGTGAGCAACAATTGGATGAAGCAAAGGATATTCTGGGAGATCTCAAACAAAACCTTGAAAAGATCCATCATCACGGTGGAAGAGCCGATTCTATTGTGAAGGGTATGCTTCAACACAGTCG
This sequence comes from Bacteroidia bacterium, assembly GCA_018680005.1. Lineage (GTDB taxonomy): Bacteria > Bacteroidota > Bacteroidia > Chitinophagales > Saprospiraceae > HDS-20. Next base: position 7,500 of record JAHHJQ010000162.1, read on the forward strand.
AACCAGTGCCGGTGAGAAAGAACTGACTGATATAAATGAGTTAGCAGATGAATATCTTAGGTTGTCGTATCATGGATTACGCGCCAAGGATTCTACTTTTAATGCTGCATTTGAAGCTGATTTAGATCCGGATCTTCCTAAGATTGCGGTAATACCTCAGGATATTGGACGGGTCCTGCTAAACCTGATCACCAATGCGTTTCAGGCATGCGCTGAGCGTGCAAAACTGAGCGAAGCCGAAGTTAACCGAAGCGCCGCACACGACAAGAGTCAAGACACGATGTCTTCGACTCGTCCGGCGCCAAAGGCTATAGCCGACGGCAGTCCGCTCAGTCACCAGGGCAAATCGATTGATACTTCGCAGCGCGCGCCCTCTATCCCTAAAGGGACGACCTCCCACAGTGACACGTTCCAACCCAAGGTCACGCTAACAACTCAACAATTAAACAATTCAACAATTCAACTCAAAGTTTCCGACAACGGCCCTGGCATTCCCGATTCCATCAAAGACAAGATCTTCCAACCATTCTTTACTACCAAACCGACTGGTTCAGGTACGGGACTCGGATTGTCCCTGGCCTATGATATTGTAAAGGCGCATGGTGGGGAAATAATCGTTGAATCAGAGAAAAACAAAGGCACATCGTTCATCCTTACCTTGCCTGTATAGATGTTTATTGTATTTTAGAATTTGGGGCATATGCATTATTGAATAAGTAGTATCGAAAAGCCTAATTCTCAAAAATGAAAAATCTATTTCACGTAGTCATGTTCCAATTCCGAACTTGGTATCTATCATGTTTATTCCTTGGAATTTGTACCATCAGTATTGCTCAAAGCACCTATCTGGATAGCTTGCTTCAAATTCTGGAAATTGAAAAAGACGAGATGGAACTATTGAGGACGTATACCAGGGTCGGGCATTTCTATCAGGATAATAGTGATGCAAAAGCAATAGAGTTCTATAAAGAAGCCCTGGCAATATCCGAGCAACTTGATATCCCTGTGAGAATTGCGAATAGCCACTACAATATGGCCTACTCGTACTTGATCAAGAGTGACTTTGATGATGCACTAGATCATTATCTCCAGTCAGCGAGAGTTTATGAAGAAATTCCAGACAGTTTCAGACTTGCAAATGCGCTCATGTCGGTGGCCAATATCTATAGTGAAAATAATGACTACCCTAAGACAGAGGAGTACCATGCCAGGGCTCAAACCATCGTAGAAGGTGTCAGAGATACCTTCTTATTGAGTGAACTGTTGAATTCACGGGGAGTCCTCTATGATAGGCAAGAAAAATTTGAAGAAGCACTGACTTATTTTCAAAGGGCCTATGATTTGGCTGTATCAGTTAATGCTGATGATCTGGTCTCTTATACACTTTCGAATATGGCTTTGACCTATAAACGACAGGGCAGATCAGAAAAAGCACTCGAAATATTCAATCAAGTGTTGGACATATTTGAGCAATCAGAATATCCTCCCTATGTCTATGCCAGCATCCACAACAATATTGGATCTACCTATGCCCAAATGAAGCAGTATTCAAAGGCCAGAGAAGCATTTGATTTAAGCATTCAATATGCAGAACAAGCGAATGCACCTGGAATAATCATGGAGGGGCATAAAAAGTTGGCTGAACTATATGGGAATAGCAGAAATTTTGAAAACCAAGCGAATTCGCTTACTAAATACTATAGTCTGAAAGACAGTTTGTTTTCGATAGAAAGTAAGAATACAATTGTCCAGCTTGAGGCAGACTACCAGATCGAACAAAAGAATTTTGAGCTGTTGAAACAAGAAGCTGAGATCACCAGGCAAAAAAGCCAACGTAATATATTCCTGATTATCTCTTCTTCGGCAGTGATCCTATTGTTGGCACTAGCATTTTTCTACCGCAGGATCCGAAAATCAAACGCATTATTGAAGGATAAGAATACCCTGATCAACCAGCAGAATGATGAATTGGAACATACATTGAATGATTTGAAATCCACCCAGACCCAACTCATCCAATCCGAAAAAATGGCCTCATTAGGTGAGCTCACAGCCGGTATCGCCCATGAGATCCAGAACCCGCTCAACTTTGTCAACAACTTTTCAGAAGTCAGTGGTGAATTACTTGATGAGGCTTTAGAAGAACTCACTTCGACTCCGCTCAGTAAGCAAAGGTTGGATGAAGCAAAGGATATTCTGGGTGATCTCAAACAAAATCTTGAAAAGATCCATCACCATGGAGGACGTGCGGACTCAATCGTCAAAGGGATGTTGCAACATAGCCGTACCAGTTCAGGAGAAAAAGAACCCACGGATATTAACGAATTGGCAGATGAGTATCTACGACTGGCGTATCATGGACTTCGGGCCAAAGATCCTACTTTCAATGCATCCTTTGAAACCAACTTTGATGAATCCATCGGCAAGATCAATGTCATTCCGCAGGATATTGGAAGGGTGTTGTTGAATTTGATCACGAATGCTTTTCAGGCCGTTCATGAAAAATCCAGTTCGCTGCGGGCGGACTCCCCTTCAGGGGTCGGGGGCGAGCAAGGCAAGAGCGCGGGCTTCCCTGACGATACAAGGGAAGAGAAAAGAGTAGAATCAGCATCTTTGCCTTCCTCGCCCTACCCTAAAGGGATGCCATCCCGCGATACTGTAATAATATATGATTATCAACCCAAAGTCACTATATCGACTCAACGCCTCAACAACTCAACAACTATAACAATCCAGGACAACGGCCCTGGTATCCCCGATTCCATAAAGGACAAAATCTTTCAGCCCTTCTTTACAACGAAACCGACTGGACAAGGGACAGGATTGGGATTGTCGCTGAGCTATGATATTATTAAGGCGCATGGAGGGGAGATACAGTTGCAATCCCAAGCAAATGAAGGAACAACATTTACTATCACCCTACCAATCAGTTAATTTGAAATGAACTCCAATCTAGAACAAAAAATGACACAAGTTTACGAAGCAATGGTTCATGTTGCTTTGTACAATCATCCTTTGTCAGAAATAGAGTCGCATATAACTGATGACTTCATGGGATATGGTACTGCCCTCGATGAAACCGTTCGCGGCTGGAAGGATTTCAAATGGATGATAGAAAGACAAAGAGGCGAATTGGACTCCGAAGTAGAAATTAAGAGAATTCCATTGCTCAAACAGACTTACAGCAATGATCGATCCGCCTTAATAGTGGAGGAATTCGAAATGACCATGAACATGGGAGAAGAGATCCATGGTTTCACCTTGCGGTTATCCACTCTCCTGGAATTCACTTCTGACAAATGGGTTATCAAACACTTCCATGGCTCCACTGCGGATGCAGACACTCCTGAGGGCAATGCCTGGCCGATCGAAGAGTGGAAACGCCGAAATGCTGAGTTGCAACGAGTGGTGGCTGAGAAAACCCACGATTTGCAAGAGAAGAATAGAGAATTGGAGATCGAGGCTGCTTTGGAGAGGGTACGAGCAAAAAGCATGGCCATGCACAAAAGCGAGGATCTTGCAGATCTCTCCCTGGAATTAGTACAGCAGGTGCAAAATCTCGGTATTGAAACATGGTTTTGTGCTTTTAACATCAATGACGAAGATGAAAAGGGAGGACTGGAATGGGGCAGTAACGGCCAGGGTGTATTCCCGAAATACAGGACTCCTAGAGAAGGCATTTTTCTTGAATATTACACTGCTGGTCAAAGCGGAGCATCCCTTTTCATTAAAGAAATCGGCGAGGACGAATGCCCCACCCATTATGACTATTTGTGCTCCCTGCCCGGTGTAGGCGAGCAATTACTCAAAATGAAAGAAGAAGGTATTCCTTTTCCCACTTCTCAAATCGATCATGTTGCATTTTTTAAACATGGCTACATCCTCTTTATAACCTTTGACCCAGCCCCGGAATCGCATGATATCTTTCAGCGATTTGCAAAAGCATTTGAACAAACCTATACTCGGTTTCTAGATCTAAAAAAAGCCGAAGAACAAGCAAGAGAGGCGCAAATAGAAGCAGCGTTGGAACGGATAAGGTCCCGAACAATGGCCATGCATTCCAGTGACGAGTTACAGGAAGCTGCAATTCTTTTATTTCATGAAATACAAGATTTAGGTCTGCCAACCTGGAGTGCAGGATATAATATTTTATCCGATGACAAAAGTTACGCAGAATGCTGGATGAGTAGTGAAGGCGCTATTCAGGATCCTTTTATTCTTCACTTCACTGGGGACGAATCATTAAAGGGGCAGTATGAATTTTTCCTGGGTGATGACAATTTTCTGGTGCAAGAGGTTAGTGGTCAAGCGTTGGAAGCGCACTATGCTAATATGAAGTCCATGCCCAAACTGGGCGAAATGATTACTCAGTTGGAAGAATCTGGAATAGATTTGCCTAGCCATCAAATCAATCATCTATGCAAATTTGAGCAAGGTTACCTTTTGTTCATCACCTACGAGCCGGTTCCTGAGGCACATTCCATTTTTCAGCGATTTACTAATGTTTTCGAACAAACATATACTCGATTTCTAGATCTACAAAAAGCAGAAGAAC
>JAHHJQ010000165.1 GCA_018680005.1 Bacteroidia bacterium
CTAATGGTCAGACCTCGTGGTTGGCACTTGAATGAAAAGCATATCACCGTAGATGGGCAACCCATGTCGGGAGGATTAGTAGATTTTGGTCTTTTCTTTTTCCATAATGCCAAACAACTTATAGCAAAAGGAAGTGGACCGTATTTCTATCTGCCGAAGATTGAAAGTCACCTTGAAGCCAGACTTTGGAATGATGTATTTGTATATGCTCAGGATATCCTCAGTATTCCTCAAGGAACGATAAAAGCTACGGTGCTGATCGAAACGATCCTGGCTTCTTTTGAAATGGATGAAATTCTTTATGAATTACGGCAGCACTCTGCAGGATTGAATTGTGGGCGATGGGACTATATCTTTTCTTATATCAAAAAATTCAGAAATGATCCTTCATTCATCTTGCCGGACAGAGCCAAGGTTGGGATGACTACTCCATTTATGAGTGCCTATTCCAAATTGGTGATCAAGACTTGTCACAAGAGGGGCGTACATGCCATGGGAGGCATGGCTGCACAGATTCCTATAAAAAACGACCCGGAAGCCAATGAGACAGCAATAGAGAAGGTTCGGAAGGACAAACTACTGGAAGTGCAGAATGGTCATGACGGGACTTGGGTAGCACATCCGGGGTTGGTATCGGTGGCTATGGACATATTTGATGAATATATGACTACCCCTAATCAGATCCACCTGAAGCGCGATGATATTCAGTTCTCTGCCGAAGATCTAGTTGAAGTTCCAAAAGGTACGATCACAGAAGCTGGGTTAAGAACCAACCTTAATGTTGGAATATTGTACATCGAAAGTTGGTTGCGTGGCAATGGGGCAGCAGCGATTTACAATCTGATGGAAGATGCCGCAACAGCTGAAATTTCAAGATCACAGGTCTGGCAGTGGATTCATCACAAAGCAAATCTGGAAGATGGAAGGACTATCACAGCCGATCTATATCGCCAGCTACTCAAAGAAGAATTGCAAAACATCCGTCAAATGATTGGCCCAACAGCATTTGCAAAGGGACGTTTTCAGGAAGCAGAACAACTATTCAATGATTTAGTATTGAATGAAGAGTTCACAGAATTCCTGACTATACCCGCCTATGACATGATTTAATCTATTTCTCATTTTATAAAATCAAACACTATGAAGACGTACATCACTTCTCAGGAAATTAGCTTACCGGAATACGAAGGCTTTTTACAAGATGAACCTAATGACAAGGATTCATACAATAAAGAATAAAAAAATCCCCCTCCAGTTGACTTTGGCGAGCACTGGAAGAGGGGGCTGTAATTAGAATTTATAACGACATAAAAATACAGGAAATGGGACAGCAAATTAGAATCAACAACCTAAAGGAAGAATGGGCCTCCAACCCCAGATGGGCTGGAATAAAAAGGCCATATTCTGCGGAGGAAGTTATCAAGCTCCGTGGTAGTGTAGACATTGAATATTCACTAGCCAAACAAGGCGCACGCAAATTCTGGCATCGCCTGAACACCCAAAAATATACTGCAGGGCTTGGTGCGCTCACCGGCAATCAGGCCATTCAGGAAGTACAGGCAGGCCTGGAGGCGATCTATCTAAGTGGATGGCAGGTAGCCGCAGATGCTAACCTCGCTGGAGAGATGTATCCGGATCAGTCATTATATCCGGCAAATTCGGTTCCTTCAGTTGTAAAGCGAATCAATAATGCACTTCTGCGTCGAGATCAGATACAATCTGTAAGTGGCGAAGGTGATATTGATTGGATGGTTCCGATTGTTGCTGATGCCGAAGCTGGTTTTGGTGGTAATTTGAATGCATTCGAATTGATGAAATCCCTCATAGAAGCCGGTTCTGCTGCTGTTCATTTTGAAGACCAGCTATCTTCAGCCAAGAAGTGTGGTCACCTGGGAGGAAAAGTACTGGTGCCAACACAGGAGGCGATCAATAAATTAGTAGCTGCCAGACTTGCAACAGATGTGATGAATACCCCAACAGTCATCATTGCCAGAACAGATGCAGAAGCTGCCAATCTGCTTACTTCAGATATCGATCCGCGCGATCGCGAGTTTATTCATGGAGGAAGAACTGCAGAAGGATTTTATAAAGTGAAGAACGGTCTCGCACAAGGTATCAATCGTGGATTGGCATATGCACCATACGCAGACTTGGTCTGGCTGGAAACTTCACACCCCGATATTGGTCAGGCCAGGGAATTTGCTCAGGCTATTCATGAGAAATATCCCGGTAAAATGCTGGCATATAATTGTTCGCCCTCATTCAACTGGGGAGCACATATGAACAGAGAACAAATGTTAACATTCAGAGAAGATCTCGCTGAATTAGGATACAAGTTTCAATTCATAACACTTGCCGGATTCCACGCACTCAATACATCCATGTTTGAATTGTCATTGGCATACAAGGCAAGAGGAATGGCCGGGTATTCTGAATTGCAGGAAAGAGAATTTGCACTACAGAAAGAAGGGTTCAAAGCCATTAAACACCAGACTTTTGTTGGAACTCAATATTTTGATGCTGTCCAAAATACAGTACAACAAGGAAATGCTTCAACTGTGGCAATGGCCGGCAGTACGGAAGCGGAACAGTTCTAAAACTAATTTGTAGCCCACGATAAAGAGGGAAGCTGATTATGGATCATGCTTCCCTCTTTTATTTATACGATGATGTTAGCTATCGGTAAGGTTAAGACCTGGCAGGGCTTCTCTTGGAGCCTCGGTTTTGCTTTCGATTTTGAAAGAATTCCCTTTTCCGTTGTTGCTTCATTCTCTCCCATTCTTTCTTTTCCTCGTAAGTCATTGGCTTTTCCGTCTGAGGGAAAGGATTATCCTTGATTTCAATAATTTTTTTACCGATCAATTTTTCAATATCACGGATAAATGCATTTTCCTCCGGTTCACAGATGGCAATCGCTATACCTTCTTCTCCAGCTCTGCCTGAGCGTCCTATTCTATGGACATAGGTTTCCGAAATATTTGGAATATCATAGTTGATTACATAGCGCAACTTGTCAATGTCGATTCCCCGAGCTGCAATATCTGTTGCTACCAATACACGGATCTCACCTTCCTTAAACTGTTTGAGCACTCTTTGTCGTTGATTTTGAGCTTTGTCACCGTGAATAGCTCGTGCTTCAATACGTTTTTTCTTAAGATTTCTGACAATTCGATCCGCTCCATGTTTGGTTCTACTGAAGACAAGTACCTGATCGATATCCCGATCCTTCAGGATATGCTCTAAAAGGTTCTTTTTGTCCTTTTTGTTTGTGTAGTAAAGATATTGCTGGATGGTCTCTGCAGTTGAGGAGACCGGTGTGGCACTGATCTTTGTTGGGTGGTGAAGAATGGATTGAGACAGTTTGACAATATTGTCCGGCATTGTTGCAGAAAAGAATAGCGATTGCTTTTTTTCTGGTAACAGCTTGAGCAATTTTTTGATATCATTGATGAAGCCCATGTCGAGCATTCGATCTGCCTCATCCAGTACAAATATCTTTACGGTATCGAGCCTTACAATACCCTGGCTGATCAGATCCAATAACCTGCCGGGTGTGGCCACCAGGATATGCACGCCTTTTTTAAGCGCCTCAACCTGTTTATGTTGTTTGACACCACCAAATACGACAGCGTGTTTGACAACGGTGTACTTACTGTAATCTTTGATGCTTTCATCAATTTGGATCGCCAATTCACGTGTAGGTGTAACGATGAGCGATCTTAAGGTCGCTTTGTTCGGGTTTTTGCCCTCTATTCGATGAATCAACTGGATTATGGGTAATGCAAATGCCCCGGTCTTTCCGGTTCCTGTTTGTGCACATGCGAGCAAATCAATTCTCTTGAGTACAGCTGGAATGGCCTTTTGTTGGATTTCGGTGGGGTTGATATAATTGAGGTCTTTTACAGCCTTTTGAAGAGGCTCAATAAGTCCTAGATTTTCAAAGTTCATGTATTATTTTATTTGTTTCTCAATGTGTTCTTTAAAGCATTGAGTAATGATGACCATATGGTCGGTTCTATTTGACTACCTTAATAAAAGATGGAAAAAAAGAAGATAAATGCACTACGATAAGTGTCTGGACACTTGGATAAGCGCTCATTTGTTATACAAAACTAGACATATTTAGTTGCAATCGGGCAACTCCTTCACTTTATATTGCTCAAGGCAGACTACCACCAATTTCCTTTATCCGGGTCTGTTTTTATTTCTTTATTGAATGGAATACCAAGTTGAAAGAGGATATTTTCGTCTTTGCTGCCATCTAATACATCGAGTCCATATTTGATATCTTTTGTATCCTGGTACACCATAGTGCCAAACATTCGATCCCAAATAGAGAAGATATTTCCAAAATTGGTATCTGTCCATGGACGCTCAAAGTGATGATGGAATTTGTGCATGTCTGGCGTGACGAAGATATAACTTAAGCCGCGGTCCAACCACTTAGGCAATCGCGCATTAGCATGCGTAAAATAGGTAAAAAAGATGGTTAAGATTCGATAGAAAATGTAAAATGCCAATGGAATTCCAGCGATTACGATAGCCATTAACGCGAAGATTTCGCGCATCACGTAATCACCAGGATGAAAACGAGTGGCGGTAGTCGCGTCAACATGAGTGTCACTATGGTGGATCATATGCAAACGCCACATCCAAGGCACACGATGCAATAGATAATGCGCCAGATATTGGGCAACAAGATCTAATACCATCACTGAAACTATTAATTCTACCCATACCGGCAGACTTATCATATTGAGGATGCCAATGTTGTTCTCGCCGATCCATAGAAAGACACCTACCGTAGCTAGTCCGAATAATATATTGATCGTCATATCCATGGCCAGAAAGACCAGGTTGACACCTATGTGTCGAAACTTTTTGTAATCGAAATTAAAGAGTGGTTTGACTGCTTCTCCGATCCAATTGAAAGACAGACATATGATTATCCAGGCAAGTTTTTGCCATGTAGGCATGGATTCAAAATAATCTATAAAGGCTTCCATGTATTAGTTTTGACGTTGATTGTGCGATATGTGATCGATAAAATTAGTATTTGCGGTTGACATGCAAGTAAGATTGACAAAATTAATCGATCGTTATCATTGGAACTAGTACCTTAATAGTTGAATCTTTACTTTTCGATGTCTGAAAATACCTCATCCACCCGTCGTCTTGCAGCAATTCTTTTTGCTGATATCCAGGGGTATACTGCACTTATGCAGAAGGATGAAAAAAAGGCTTCTATACTGCTGCGAAGATTTCAGGAACAGCTTAAGAAAGGTGTAAATGAGAATAATGGGGAAATCGTCAATTTTTATGGTGATGGTGCACTTTGCTTATTTGATTTTCCCAAGGCTGCTATACATTGCGCTATTGAAATGCAACGTATTTTCACAAATAATCCTCATGTTCCCGTTAGAATTGGGATTCATACGGGCAGCGTGGTTCAGGAAGGAGAAAAAGTCTTTGGACACAGCGTAAATATTGCTTCTCGAATTGAATCAATAGGCGTCCCGGGTTCGATCTTGTTTTCCGAAAAGGTAAGAGACGATATCAGAAATCATCAGGAGTTTCAAATCACTTCATTGGGCAACTTTCAATTCAAAAATGTTGATGAACCGCTTTCTGTTTATGCCATATCGAATCAAGGTATCATAGTCCCCAAAAAAAGTGAGATACACGGCAAACTGCGACCTAAGTCACCCACAACACCCTGGTGGATACTGGCTGCAATCGCTTTCCTTATTGCAGCTTATTTCATGATCCCGTTACTATCC
>JAHHJQ010000189.1 GCA_018680005.1 Bacteroidia bacterium
GATCTTATCGATACAAGGACATCTACTGCATTTCTACTGAGTGATTCCGAGAAAAGTCTGGGATTTGTCCTAGTTGGATTACGTATAGATTATGTAGAAGGTGCTACCACCAATCCCGTATGTTATATCGAGGGCATCTATATTGAACCTGATTATCGTAGACATGGCTATGCCCGGCTTTTGATCAAAGAAGCTGAAAAATGGGGAAAGGATATGAATTGCTCACAAATAGCCTCAGATGCCGAGATCAACAATCTGACCAGTATAGAATTTCATAAAGGTATGGGTTTTAAAGAAGCGAACCGAGTAGTTTGCTTTATCAAAGATCTAGATTCTTCAGATCATGACCAGCATCATCTAATCCATTGAACTAACTTACCGTTCAAGGTAGTCTCCATTTACTATGAACTGAGCGAAGTCGCTGTGGGCTGAGCGGACAGCCGTCGACCAGAGCCTTTAGCGTCGGACGAGTCGAAGTCCCATCGTCTCAGAACTACTTCCTTGACCACTGAAACTTTATTGAAGGTGATACTACTTACTACTCCCCACTTACTACTCCGCCCGCGCGCAAAGCGCCGATAGAAAATATTCTAAGTCGGACAAGATTTTTAAGGGTTGACCCAGATTAACCATATGCATAGATATGTAAATATCATATCACAATCCCCCCTCACATGACGACGATCATCTAAACCTTTGATCTAGCTCATCCAAAAGCCTTCACAGATGCCACAATTTTGAGAGGAATTTGATTGATCAACCAAATCACTTCTTCATGCAAATCGAACAAGCGGAATTACTCGTCAAAGAAGCCGACAGACTCCTCACGCATGCCACCCGCGAACTTCAGCGTTCGGAGGAAGATGTAACCTCTACCCTGGTTTGTTACAATGCGCGCCAATCCATAATCAACTATCTGTGCTCCTACCTACTCAAAAACAATGTTGACATTAAGGAACCGGTAACCCTCTCAGGGTTAATCGAACAATGCAACGAAATAGATGCCCGGTTTGGGCTGATTGATATTTCTGATTTCGGATGCAAACATGACGAAACCGACGAGGCCTATTGTCTCCATGTTGACAAAGTCAGTAGTTGTTACGAAGTCGCCAAACAGGCACAAGGACTGGTCAAATCAAATACACCTCCATACTAAATTAACTCCACGAGAAAAGAATAAATCTAAAAATGGACAAAAAAAATCAGTACAAATACCCCGGCACCCGTGCTGCTATGGATGGAAATACAGCGGCCATTATGTGCGAACGGGAATCTTCTGATGCTGCAGGTGCTTACCCCATTACTCCTTCTACGCAGATGGGTGAATATTGGGCCGAGAACGCAGCCAAAGGACACCTCAATATTTCCGACAGACCTTTGATCTTTATTGAACCTGAGGGCGAACATGCTGCTGCAGCGGTTACAGCCGGTCTATCTATGACAGGCTTGCGTGCAGCCAATTTCTCATCAGGTCAGGGTATCGCGTACATGCACGAATCCCTATATGCGGCAGTCGGAAAACGACTCACCTATGTTTTGAATATGGGTTGCCGGGCAATGACAAAGTCAACATTGAATGTGCATGCCGGACACGACGACTATCACGCTGTGGATGACACTGGGTTTTTCCAGTTGTTTGCCAAAAAGGCACAAAACGTAGCTGACTTCAATATCATCGCTCACCGGATCGCCGAATTGGCGCTGACTCCAGGTATCGTCGCTCAGGATGGATTCCTGACCACACACCTCATCGAGTCGCTAATGTTGCCTGAACGCGAGTTGATCAAAGAATTTCTAGGACGACCTGATGATATCATTGACACGCCCACAGCCGCTCAAAGGATTATCTATGGAGATACAAGACGCAGAATTCCTGAGCTATGGGATGTCGACAATCCAGTGATGGCCGGTATCGTCCAAAACCAGGATTCTTACATGCAAAGTGTGGCGGCACAGCGACCATTCTTCTTTGATCATGTGCAGGAACTTACAGACAAGTGTTTTGAGGATTATGCTAAGCTGACCGGAAGGAAATATTCCAGGGTAATGGGTTACCGTACAGAGGACGCCGATTATCTATTACTTGGTCAGGGATCAGTGATTCCAAGTGCTGAGGCAGTGGTAGACTATATCCGTGAAACCAGAGGCATCAAGGTAGGTGTTGTGGATTTAGTGATGTTCAGACCATTCCCTGCTGATTTGATCGCGAAGTATCTCAGAGGAAAGAAAGGAGTAACTATCCTTGAACGCTTGGATCAGCCATTGGCTGCCGATTATCCATTGGCACGTGAAATTCGATCCAGTCTCAGTAAGTGTCTTGAAAATGGTGCTTACAAAAAAGACAAACCATATCCGAAATTAGAAAGTTACAGACCAGCCGATATGCCACCGATTTATTCGGGTTCATTTGGTATGGGAAGCCGGGACTTGCAACCAGAAGGCGTCATAGGTGCTATCGAAAATATGCTCCCTAATGGTGCTCAGAAGAAACAGTATTATCTGTCTATAGACTTTATTCGAGACGTACCCTTTACGCCTAAACAAAGAAGCTATCAGGAGTCTATCCAGGATGCTTATCCTCATGTCAAAGAATTGGCGATCCGCGGTTCTGAGAATCCAAACCTCATGCCTAAAGATGCGATCACCGTTCGATTCCACTCTGTAGGTGGATGGGGAGCCATCACTACGGGTAAGAATCTGGCCATGACGCTGTATGATCTTTTGGGATACGATATCAAAGCCAATCCTAAATATGGTTCTGAGAAAAAAGGTCAGCCTACTACCTATTATCTGGCTGCAGCTCCGGAACCGATTCGTATAAATTGTGAGTATTTCTTTGTTGATGTTGTACTGTCTCCGGATCCCAATGTGTTCAAGCACACCAATGCTTTAGCAGGTTTGAAAAAAGGAGGACACTTCATCATCCAGAGTGACAAGGACAGCCCCGAAGAAGTCTGGGCAGCCATTCCGGAACCTTATCAAAAGGTGATTATAGACAATGAAATCCACATCCATTATATCGATGGATTCAGAATAGCAAGAGAGGAAGCCACCGATCCTGAATTACAATTACGTATGCAGGGTATCGCCTTCCAGGGCGCCTTCTTTGCGGCATCACCAACGATAAAGAAATCCGGTCTTTCAGAAGAAAAATTCCTGAAAGCCATTGAGGACCAGCTACAACATAAGTTTGGCTCAAAAGGCCAGCGAGTCGTTGATGACAACATGCGGGTAGTAAAACGTGGTTTTGATGAAATCCATGAGATCATGGACAAAAAGTTGGGAGCAGGTGGTGATGCCCAGTCCAATGGACAAACAGAATTGCCAATACCGACGATGTTAAAAGAAATCCCTCAAAGTGAATCCAGATTGAGCGATATTCATCGCTTCTGGGAACAGACCGGGAACTTTTATATGAGAGGTAAGGGTAATGATAACCTTACGGATCCATTTATAGGATTGAGTGTAATGCCTGCGGTTACTTCGTTATACCGCGATATGACCGGTATCCGATTCGAACATCCGGAATGGATACCCAACAACTGTACAGCGTGTGGAGATTGCTATACCATATGTCCGGATACTGCAATTCCAGGTTTGGTAAGTGAGTTGTCTGGTGTCCTTGACACTGTCGTCAAACGCGTACAGAAGAAACATGGTAAGGTCGAACACCTTCCAAAAGCTGTTCGCAAAATGGAAACCACGGTACGTGGATTTATGAACCAATCCAAGAATGGCGCAACCGTAAATGACTATATCCAAAATGCCATTGATTTGACAATCGAAGAAGATGATAGCGGTAATGGTCTCGGCAAAGAATTTGGATGGTTCAGAGAAGAGTTAGGTGATTTCAAATTCGCCCTAACGCGTCCATATTATGATCTCCACGAAAAAAGTGAACCTAACAGTGGAGGCTTGTTCAGTATAACCATCAATCCACAAACCTGTAAAGGTTGTATGGAATGTGTAGAAGTCTGCGATGATGATGCCCTGCGCATAACAACACAGACAGACGATTCCATCGTGCAAATGAAGAAAGACTGGGATCTTTGGATGGATCTACCAAACACGCCTGACAAATACAATCGTATAGACGATCTGGAAGAAAAGATAGGACCACTTGAAACCATCCTATTGAACAAAGAGTCGTATCTCAATTTTGCTAGTGGTGATGGTGCTTGTCTTGGATGCTCTGAGAAATCCGTAGTACACCTCTTCACAGCAACAGTAGAATCACTGATGCAGCCAAGGATCAAAAAACATTTGGCACATCTTGAAGAATTAATAACCAATCTGGAAAACCATATCCAGAAAAAATTAATGGCCAACGTCGATCTTGGAGATGCAGACATGATGACCAACATCGTGACCCAATCACAGGATACCGACCTGACAATGGCTGGCATTACCAGCAAGTTTGAATCGATGAAAGGTAGCGAGCCTATTGATCAGGAATGGCTGAGAGATGTAACGCAAACCCTGGCGAAGCTGAAAAAACTCAAGTGGAAATATACCAATGGCAACACCGGTAAAGGTCGAGCCAGCATGGGTATGTGTAATGCGACAGGATGTACATCGGTTTGGGGTAGTACCTATCCGTTCAATCCTTATCCATTCCCTTGGGTGAATCACTTGTTCCAGGATTCTCCATCGATAGCCATGGGTGTCTTTGAAGGACACATGGCCAAGATGGCAGAGGGATTTGCGACCATTAGAAAAGCCGAATTGGAGTTGGAAGGAAAATATGACGCGAGCGAACATGACGAGTTTTTCAAATACTTCAACTGGCACAAGTTTACTGATGAAGAGTGGTTGCTTTCTCCGCCGGTGGTCACATTGGGTGGTGATGGCGCTATGTATGATATCGGATTCCAGAATCTATCCAGATTGATGGCTTCCGGAAAACCGATCAAAGTGATCGTAGTCGATACGCAGGTATATTCCAATACCGGTGGTCAGGCCTGTACTTCCGGATTTATAGGACAGGTATCTGATATGGCCCAATATGGTAAAGTCCAGAAAGGTAAATCTGAGCCTAGAAAAGAAATCGGACTGATAGCCATGGCACATCGAAATACATATGTGTTACAAGGTACACTGGCGAATACAAGCCATATGATAGAAGGATTTATTGATGGTCTTATGACCAAACGGCCAGCTATCTTCAATCTTTATACGACTTGTCAACCCGAACATGGTGTAGCTGACGATCTGGGAGCACATCAGGCCAAGCTTGCTGTTGAATCCAGGGCATATCCAATCTTCAAATACAATCCTGATAATGGTATAACCGTAGAGGAAGCATTTGATCTGGATGGCAATCCTGCGATGAACCAAACATGGCCCACATACGATCTGAAATACAAACAGTATGGTCAGGAAAAATCTATGGAAGTAGCCATGACATTTGCTGATTTCGCACTTACAGAAGGACGATTCAGAAAACACTTCCGTAAGGTGCCTAGAGATGCATGGAACGAGAATATGATTGTTCTTTCGGATTTCCTTGAATTGGATGAAGATGAACGTGATGGTAAGTTTCCATTTATCTGGGCAGTAGACCGAAAACAACAATTGAGTCGTGTATTGGTAGCTAAACCTATAGTGGAGTCATGTGAGGAAAGACGCGATTTCTGGTTTATGATAAAAGATCTCGCTGGTGTCAAACCTCCAGAAGAGAAAAAGGAAAATGTCGAGGATAAAATCAGGGCCGAAGTGGTTGGAAAAATCACTAAAGGTCTGATGCA
>JAHHJQ010000192.1 GCA_018680005.1 Bacteroidia bacterium
GTGCTTTAGTTAAAGATCAAGTCTTTACTGAAAAATTGATCGTTCAGAAATAGAACATAAAGCATAATTTCTCACAACCCCTGATGAAAATTTCGTCAGGGGTTTTTTGATGTTGTGAAGATCAAAGGGCTTGTTTTATTGAAATCAAGCCGCGATTTCTCTATTCATAAATAGTCTTGGCAATCAACATCTTATCCACTTTCTTTTGTATATTAATATAGAACCTAAAAAATCAATCTAAAATGAAAAACCTATTTACCTTATTTGGGCTGTTTATCGCTTTGTCCATTTCTGCCCAGGACACGTATTTTACAATTTACAATTTTACAGTTTCGAACAAGAATGTTGGCACCGTTTACAACCTGATGGATGATTACTTCTCGGAAAACAAGACTGAAGGAGTGACGGTATCTCTGTACGAAAACCATTTCAATGATAGTGGGAATAATTTTACCCACTCCGTAGTTTTTACAGGTTCTTTGGATGCCATAGGCAATATGTACGGTGGTGGTGAAAACACAAAATGGGAGCTATTCCTTACTCGAACGGGTATGTTCACTAAAGGTGTCAGCTCAGCAATGGGTAGGACCATTGCCAGTTATGGAGACGCTTCAACACCTCACCCCATCCAGAAATATTTTCTTCTCGATGTAGAAGATGGCTCAGCCTACTCTGCAGCTTACGAGAAGTACAATTCTGAACACAATCCTGAAGGCCGCATTGCTGCATTGGGAAATATCTCATCGGGCCATGCTCCAGATGGGGCAAACATGTGGATGGTTAATAGCTTTAAAGATTTTAAATCGGCCATGGCAGGTGTCGGCGGTTTAAGAAATGAAGCAAATAGAGAGGCCCACAACAAAGCTCGTTCTGAGTACAGGGATACGCGTGGTGAGTCTAGCTTAGTACGCTCCGGATTGCGCATCCTACTGGGTCAATGGTAAAATGATTTTTTACAACCCTATTGGATTCGAAGAATTATTTGTACTGGAGTGGTATTTATTTTGTTCATGCAGTAATTAATGAAGAAATATTTACCAAATAATAAAGTATTACATAATTAAAAAACCCCTGATAAAATAGATTATCTGGGTTTTTTTTTCCGAAGGTATTTGAGTAAAATAACCTGAAGAGGTATTGCTACAAACATTTATATATCAAATAATTACGAGTAGGTCCCCGAATGAAAATAATGCACCACTATTTTATCGGATAAGATATTATTTTAATTATTGAGCATTGTAGAAAATCGAATATTGAAATATATGCGCATTCTTGTATTGCTTTCCCATCAGGACAAGGCTGTGTGGGTTTTTTAACACTGCGAGAAGCAAGTTGCCCTAAAACAAATGGCAGGTGCATTATTGCAAGTTTAGAAAGCATCATTCTACATTATGACTTCTAATATTTTCTAATTCCTCGATAACGAACACTCATTTGTTTTTATACGGTCAGCTTTCTTCATGCACTAAAATGTACAAGACCGATATTAATCTTCTAACAAGTAAAACTACTTGGTTTTAGATTTAAAGATTTGGGTGGTCCACCCAACTTGGAAGGATATTTCTTCTTGATTAATAATTGATAGCGACTATGAGAAGTCTGGATGGCCTTAGACTCATGTGTCTGGGGACCCATTCTCTGAAGAAGTTGTAAAATTTTAAACTTTGCAATCCGCCTTAGGCGGAGAGTTAATAATTTTTAAGAGACCAGGCATTGAGGCCCTCGCCCGCCTGTAAGTCCTAAAGGACTCCGCTCGCAATATCTTCCATTCTTCACCAGTGATGCCACAGATTCGATTGGTTAAATTATCTGTCTTTTCTTCTCGATTAAGACTAAATATGGTCTATAAGAAGTCTGGATGGCCTTAGACTCATGGTCTGGGGACCCATTCTCTGAAGAAGTTGTAAAATTTTAAACTTTGCAATCCGCCTTAGGCGGAGAGTTAATAATTTTTAAGAGACCAGGCATTGAGGCCCTCGCCCGCCTGTAAGTCCTAAAGGATGCCACCCGCAAATGTAATTTTCTACTTTCAACCACTCACTACTCCTCTACTTACTAATAAACTACTTACTATTCAACTATTAACTTCCCCACTACCCAATCACGCTACAGAAAGCTTTGGCTTTGCCTCTTCTATGAAATACATCTTGTGTTTGCCCGCATTCTTAACATCAATCTCACCCCTGTATTTACACTTGTAGTAATCCTTTATTAAGGCATAAGTGGCTTCCGAAATATTCACTTTACCAGGCTCAGAATTGCTTTCCATTCTCGAGGCTACATTGACGGTATTGCCCCAGATATCATACTGGAACTTCTTGGTACCTACCACTCCGGCAACTACTGGTCCCGTATTTAGTCCAACTCTTATTTCAAAAGGATAAATCCCTTCTTTCGGATTTCTATGTTGCTCGTTGACAAATCCTACGATTTCCAGGGCTGCATTGATCGCATCTATCTGATTCGTGTCGTTAGGCTCAGGTAGTCCTCCAGCACACATATAGGCATCCCCTATGGTTTTGATTTTCTCCAGATTATTTCTTTCAATTATTTCATCAAATTTCTTGAAATAAAAATCTACACTTTTTATCAATTCCTCCGCTGGTAATTTTTCTGCAATTAGTGTAAATCCTTTAAAATCCGTAAATAGAACGGTAGCTTGATCATATTTTTTGGTTTCAACAAATCCATTTAATTTCAATTCATCCGCGGTTTCTTTGGGCAAGATATTGAGTAATATTTCTTCAGATTTATTTCTCTCTTCTTCAATAATCGCACTTGTCTTTTTTACAAACCGCAACTGATACATAATACCACCAATGATCAGTAAGAACAGACCAGCGATTGCAAATAAGAAGTTTCTTGTTATGGATGCCCTTTCTATTTCTGCATTCGCAATTTCGTTCTCCTGGTTGAGGATGGCGATTTCTTTTTGTTTGTTCTCCAGGTCAAATTGAAATCTCAGGTTCCCAATATTAGTATCATATTCCTCTGCTCTAATGACCTCTTTGGTTTCGTCGAATTTGGTTTGTGCCTCATAAGCCTTAGGGAAATCTCCCAAGCTTGCATACGCCTTGGCCAGCCCCTCGTAACCGTCTTTAATTTCTTTGTATGCCTCCAAATCTTTAGCCAGGTCAATACCTTTCAAATAAGCGTTGACCGCTTGTCTGTTCTGATTAAGATTACGATAAGCATCTCCCAGGTTAGTATATGCCCCGGATTCCTCTATTGTTGCTTCATTTTTTTCTGCTTCTGCGATAGCCTTATTATAATATTCAATCGCCGTCAGATATTCCCCCTTTTCAGCATGTCCACGGCCCAACGAGGCGAAAGCTGTGGATACGTGTCCACCAATTTCCTGCAACACACTTAAGCTTTTTTGAAATTGGAGCAAGGCTTGGTCTGCATTTCCCTGGTTGAGATATAACTCACCTATATTAAGGGCTGTGGTGCCTATGGCATCTTTTTTACCGGTTCGCTCACTTATCGCTAAGGCCTTTGCATAGTTTTCAAGTGCTTCTCTATAAGTATTTCCATCATTGGCATATACGGCACCGATATTCACATATGCCGTCGCCATTCTCTCCTCGTTATTGATTTTTTCGGCAGCGCGCAATGATCCTAAATAATACTCCAAAGCCTTGGGATCGTCTCCTTTGCTGTATGCCACTGCACCCAAATTATTTAGAAGATTGCTAATGCCTTCGGTATGATCAATTGATTCAAATGCTTCAAGTGATTGTTGCCAGTTGGTCATGACCTCAGGAAAATTGCTCTTGAAATAATAGGCTAATCCAATATTCTTTAAGGCATATCCAAGGTCTTCCATCCGTCCTAATTCCTGCGCCAGATCCCTGGCTTGTTCGGAATATTTGATGGCAGAATCCTGGTTGACTCGGTATAGAGCCGTGCTGATTTCCATCAAAACTTTCAGCCTTGTTGAATCGGGTGGTAGTTCCATCGCGACCATCTTGAGGCTGTCCATTTTCGGCGTCTGCCCATAGCCATGATTACAAAAGACGAAGGCTATGAATAGAGTTACAAATAATCGTTTCATTTGCTTTTTGATAAAAAGGAGCAAATCTCCCAGATTGATAGATCTCAACTAAATTAATCAATATAGTTGAATGATATTGAGGTGATATTGTTGTCTAGTTTACAAACAATATCTTACCGACCAACGTATTGGCCTTTCCAAAACTATCTTGCACCGTGCTGAAAACCATGTACACGCCAGTTGCCACGCGGTTTCCTTTGAAGTCATTTCCATCCCAGGTTGCCAGGCCGCCATTGGCTCTGGTTTCATAAACGAGCTGTCCTTTGACATCTGTAATTTTTACATTGGCATCCCGAGCCAGGCCATTGATTCCTATAGTTCCCGTGAAATCGGGTCGAACCGGATTGGGAAAGATTTCAGCCTGTTTTTGATGTAGCCTGGTAGTAAATGAAGCATCCGTTCTAATCGATTGGACTCCTCCTGAGCTCCCAATAAATACCTCTCCAGTAGATTCATTAAATCCAAAGTCTATTATGTTGTTGTTATACAATGGACTATTGTCACTGGTATATCTGTATACTTCTTTTTCGCCATCGGGGCTTTGCACAAATATGCCATTCGTAGTTCCAAACCACTTGCGGTTGCCACCATCCACCCCTATCGTCCGTACATTTTCTGTTCGTAATAGAAAGTCTGTATTTCCATCTGCTTCAACAATTCTTCTTGTCCCCAGGCAATTATCATCAAAAACACTACCTCCGCATTCAAAAGTCACCACCCCTTCTGCTGTACCTGTCCATATGATGCCATCGAGATCAGAGACAATATGGTTGACCTGATTGGAAGTCAAATTGGTGTTGTTGATCGTCAACAATCGAAACTGATCATCCTGCGCATTGTCGAAGTCCCCTTCATTAAAAACAAGGATGGCTTGATTTGACGCATTGATTGTGATCCATTTATTGTCAAAATCATCGACTGTGACATTCATCACAGAAGTACTGGCTGGAATTGCAAAACTTTGCCATGTACCGTCAGTCTTAAAAACTGAAATTGGCCGTTCAGCAAGATGGTTAGTCATCCAGATATTGCCTTCTGAATCAAAGTCAATGCTGCCTACCCTTTCTCTTTCTTCAAATCCTACCACACCTTGTAGTGAGGAATTGATCTGATTATAAATCGAAAATGTAGTACCATCGTATTCGATGAGCCCGCCATAGTAGTTGGCAATATAAATATTGCCGTTTGTCGGATGTTTTCTGATTTGAATAAAATCCCTTTCCACATTTTCCTGAACAAACACCGGGACGGTGAATTGATCATAATTTTGCCAGCTGCCATCTTCAAAAAAGAAAAGTCCGTCTGCTAAGTCGGCATTGCCACCTATATCCGTCCTTCCTCCTGAGGCAATATAAATCTGATCATCCAATATTTCAATGTCACTGACATTAGATGTCAGCGGTGAGTCAAAGAAGAAATTTTCGCAGGATGCCCCAGCACTACCCGACCTTCTGATTTCCCGAAAAAGATCCGCATAATAAATGGTTTCTCCAGATTGAATGGCGTACAGTGGTCGGGAAGCACATCCACTCCCTGCAAAAGAGATATTGCCCTCAGTATCTACAAATCCAACTTTGCCGTTGCAATTCGCATCACATTCCAATCCAAAAATTAAATGTGTATTTCCAACATTCAAATATCTTAAGCTAAATCCCGATTCGGCATAGACAAGAGATATGTCCTGTCCATCGTAGGTATACAGATCTCCATCGATAGATACATACAACATTCCATTAAAAACAGAGATGCCATTAGAACTATAATCCGCTGGAAAGCCTTCGTCTGAATCCAATCTGTCCCAACGACTAAAGTCTGCAATATTAAATGACCCATCCAGCGGTGCCTTGTAAATGCCCTCATCAGTGGCTGCAAGGATTTCGTTGTCATTTTCAATCGTTGATCTGACCGGCACACCCGTAAATATGGTGGTTCTGAATTCTTCTTTTGCAATGTTGAGTTCGACAATCCCAAAAGTCGCAGAGAGATAGGCGATTCCATCTGTACTAAAGTGAATATCGTGAATAGACCTGTCCCCACTCAGATTGGAATTTGTTTTAATAAAGTTCAGGTTAATGACCTGTCCGTCTTTGATCAGATCGAGATTGCTGTTGGCATACACTACCACAAGCGAATTCCTGTAAGGGCTGTGTTTGATCAACTTTATATTCGAATCACTCAGACCGTTTTCTTTGGATAAAAAACTAACAGACCCATCACTTTTTTCAAGAATCATGATCGAAAGCTCGTTCGCAAAAAATACCTGGGTAGCATTTTGAGTAACTGATGTGGCATTATGATATGGCGCGTATGACTTCCACTGACCCAAAGGAACATCCTGGCCAAAGAGACAGGGGGTGGTCAATACCAAAAACCATATGGTCGCAAAGAGTCTCAAATGATGCATGAATTATTTATACAACGAGCTTCCTTCCAAATATTCGAATACGGCCTGTGGGACCAGATATTGAACTGATTTTCCTGCTTTTATATTTTTCCTGATATAGCTGGCAGAAACGTGCATTAACGGTGCTTCATAGAAGAAAATTCGTTCGTGGTCTTTCCATCTTCCAAGATCATAATTCGGTCGATTGTAAACGTAAATATCATGATCCCTGATGATCAATTCGTAATTCTTCCACTTGTGGAACGAGGCCAGGTTATCACCACCCATAATGAGCGCAAAAGACTGTTTGGGGTGTTTTTCTTTTAGATATGCAAGCGTATCTACTGTGTAAGAAGGCTGTGGCAGATCAAATTCTACCTTGGAAGCATACAATGAAGTATTTTCTCCTATAGCCAACTGCAGCAGGTGCAACCGATCATAATCCTTGGCAAGAGTTGATTTCTTTTTAAAGGGATTTTGAGGGGAAACCACCATCCATACTTTGTCAATGTCCGTGTGTTCGACCATAAAATTGGCGATAATCATGTGGCCAATATGAACCGGATTGAACGAACCGAAAAAAAGACCAATCTTCATATTTGCGATATTTTGATTATCGCTTCATCATCACAGGCATCACGAGCATGATGATTTTTTCTCCTTCGTTTTCTGTCATTGGACTTAATATGCCAGCATTGTTGGGTTCACTAAGATCCAATTGCACTTCATCGGATTCCAAAACACCGAGCATTTCAATTAAGAATCTTGCGTTGAATCCTATAATGATAGGTGTTCCCGAATAGGTGCAGGAAAGTTGTTCTTTGGCTTCGTTTGAAAAATCCAGATCTTGCGACGAAATTTCAAGTGCATTCTCGGTGATATTAAGCACGACCTGATTGGTGGTCTTGT
Organism: Bacteroidia bacterium; assembly: GCA_018680005.1. Taxonomy (GTDB): domain Bacteria; phylum Bacteroidota; class Bacteroidia; order Chitinophagales; family Saprospiraceae; genus HDS-20. The sequence goes on from JAHHJQ010000192.1 coordinate 7,353, forward strand.
TGGCATAGATCGCATTTCTTCTGAGCGAGCTCAAGAAATCCATTCTTCCAATGACCATTTCATTCGGATTGTTCACCGGTATGACTGCATTATAGTCTGGAAACTTAGCATCAATCAATCGACAGATATATTGGGTTCCCCCACTGGAGAAAAATACGTTGGACTTGTTGAATGCCACACTGACCACTTCTCCTTCGATCATAGCATTCTTGACCAAAGACAATGACTTCTTCGGTGCTATGAAAGATGCCATGGCTGTACTCTTGCCAGTGGTAAAGGTGTACTTGACCAGTTTGTGGCCATCGGTTGCTACAAAGGTGACCGTATCTGCTTCAAAGCTGACATATACTCCGGACATGGCCGGCCTAAGCTCATCATTCGCTGTAGAGAAAATAGTTTTGCTAATACCTCTTGCAATGACCGATGAAGAAAGTTCTACCTCCTGGACATTGTCCGGAGTTGGTAAATCCGGAAAATCTGAACCATCATCCCCTGCAAGTCGATAACTACCATAACTGGAGGTGATCGTAATACCATTGGTTTCCTCATTTACCTCGAAAGTCAACGGTTGCTCTGGAAGTGCCTTTACCGTATCGATAAGGATTCTTGCCGGAACGGCTATCTTTCCATCCTCTTCACCTGAAACATCCAGACCAGTGATGATCGAAGTCTCAAGATCGGTGGCTGTAATGGTGAGAATATCCCCATTAAGTTCAAAAAGAAAATCTTCTAATATTGGCAAAACAGGATTTGTGCCGATCGCTCCACCGGCCAGCTGAATACTTGACAATATTTCTGCTGAAGAAACACTAAACTTCATGTACTTTTGCGCTTAAATTAGAATTGTATTCGTAAGAAATGCTCTAAGCCACAAAAATAGTTTTTTAGACATAAGATCAGTTCTAATTGGTTGTCTTTCTATTGGTTGTATAGCTAATTGAACTTTTCTCCACTGTAGTTGTAAAATTCTCATGCCAAATCGGTCTGCGCCACCACCCATAGCAAACGTGAATCGTGTTCCTTTTCCGGAGCACACAGAATATTTTATGGTTGGAAAGGTACCCGTGGTCCGACTCCAGTCCGACAGCTATAGTGTTGTAAAGATCGAGATCATCTTTGATGCAGGTAGATTGTATGAATCCAAAAGAAGTGTTGGCAAGGCCACTAATCTTCTGCTCAAATCCGGTACACTATCCAAAACGATCAAGGAAATCAACGAGACTATTGACTATCATGGAGCCACGATCAGTCTTCCGGTAAATTTTGATCATTCTTCAATCGTATTATACTGTCTCAGTAAGTATGTCTCTCAGTTGCTACCTTTGGTCTTTGAAATTCTTACACAACCGGTTTTCCCACAAAAAGAATTTGAATTCTTTACAGAGCAACAAAAGAGCAAACTGAAGGTAGCGTTGCAAAATGTTGATAATCAGGCTTATAGAATCATTACAGAGCAAATATTCGGCAAAGGACACCCGTACGGTTATAATAGTTCTTTAGAGGACTATGACTTGATGACCAGAGATGATCTGATCCGGCATCACCGACAGCTTTATCACCTTGATAATTGCAGGGTGTTCATCAGTGGCAATATGAGTGATTCAGATTTTCGCTCTTTAGAAGAAATGTTAGGAACAATTCCTTCCGGTAAGAAACCCTCTCTTTGTCCACAGCATGAGCCTTTGGCAAAGCCTGCAAAAATTAAGACACCTTTTGATGGTAAGGTGCAATCTGCAATAAAGATTGGCAGAAAAACATTCAATAGACAACATGAACACTATCAACAACTTTATATATTGAATACCTTACTTGGCGGATACTTTGGTTCCCGTCTAAGCATGAACATCAGAGAGAAAAGGGGTTTCACCTATGGTATTCACAGTTCCTTGGATGCAATGGCACATGATGGGTGTTTGATCATTTCTACTGAAGTTGCCAATACTTATGTAGAACCAACATTAAAAGCAATCTATGAAGAGATTGACGATTTAAAAACTAAACTGGTCAATGATCTCGAACTCCAACAAATGAGAAGTTATCTAATGGGTTATTTTCTCAATAGTGTTGATGGTGTGTTCAGATCATCCACTGTCATCCGTGGTTTGAAGGAAAATGGCGTCGGGAAGGAATTTTTCAATAGTATACAAGACCAACTCATGTCCATATCCGCAAAAGATATCAGAAACATGGCGAATCAGTATCTTCAAAAGGATGATTTGTGGGAAGTTGTAGTCGGGTAATAACTGAATCTTAATCCTGCTATCAACGTAAAATGACTAATTCAAAAGCGAAGACCCACTCAGGCTTTTAAAAAGCAAGAACTAATAAAGAAAACACTAATTTTAGCGCTCTTTCATTGTGAAAGGGCAAAAATCGAATCGACGGCATGGCATTATTTAATTTTTTCACACAAGAGTTGGCAGTAGACCTCGGTACTGCAAATACCCTAATCATTGAAAATGGGGAGGTAGTTGTAGATCAGCCTTCAATCGTGGCCGTAGACCGACGATCTGGCGAAACTATTGCTGTTGGTCACAAAGCCATGCAAATGCATGAAAAGACACACGAGAATATCAAGACAGTCAGACCATTGAAAGATGGCGTGATTGCGGACTTTACAGCTGCCGAGAGTATGATCGAAGGAATGATCAACATGATTGGCCATAAAAGAAGATTTCTCAATCACCTCAAAATGGTTGTCTGCATACCTTCCGGTATTACAGAAGTGGAAAAAAGAGCTGTTTTTGACTCAGCAGACAATGTGGACTCCAAAGAAACTTATCTCATACACGAACCTATGGCTGCAGCCCTAGGTATTGGTTTGGATGTTGAGGCTCCCGAGGGTAATATCATTATCGACATCGGAGGAGGTACAACTGAAATTGCCGTAATCGCATTATCCGGAATTGTATGTGACGAATCTATCCGCGTAGCCGGAGACGAATTTACTGAGGATATCATCGAATTTGTAAAACGTGATCACAATATTCTGATTGGAGAAAGAACGGCGGAGCAGATTAAAATCAATGTTGGCGCAGCATCAACCAATCTCGAAGACCCACCCGCTGATTATGCGGTGAATGGTCGTGATCTGATGACTGGAATTCCTAAGCAAGTGGTCATCAATTATCGCGAAGTTGCAGAATGCCTGGATAAATCCATCAGTAAGGTAGAAGAAGCTATTGTCAGGGCCCTGGAAAGAACACCACCGGAATTGGCTTCAGATATTTTCAGAACCGGTATCTATCTTACCGGTGGAGGTGCTTTGCTTCGAGGACTGAGCAAAAGAATAGCTAACAAGACAAAATTGGATGTACACGTAGCCGATGATCCTTTGCGGGCTGTTGTTCGAGGAACGAGTTTAGCCATCCAGAACGTAGGCAGTTATTCCTTTATGATTGATCGGAAAAGTATTTAATCTTACCATGTACCGTGTTGAGGCATGAGGGAATTAATATTATACCTACTTCGGCTTAAGTCTTTAATATTATTCCTTTTTCTTCAATGCATTTGTTTGTTCCTGATTGTCAGGTACAATAATTCACAGCGTGCAATTTTCATTAGCTCTTCCAATGCAATAAGTGGATTCTTTTATTCTAATTCAGAGAATATCCGATCGTTCTTTGTTCTACGAGCAGAGAATGAATCTATCGCACAAAAGAATGCAGCTTTGTTGCGAGAGCTTTATCAAGGCAGTGCATTAAAAGGTCCCATAGAAGGCGAATTGATTGACAGCCAATTTATTTTTATTCCTGCGAAAGTTATCAACAATAGCATTCACGGCAACAGAAACAGCATTACTCTCAATATTGGGCGTTCACAAGGTATTGAGCCACGAATGGGGGTAATCACAGAGGATGGAGTTGTAGGAATCGTGCAAAATGTATCAAAACACTATTCGAAAATACTCTCGATTCTTCACGCTGATGTAAAAGTTAGTGTTCGGCTCAAGTCTCAGGGTGTTTTGGGTTCTGTTCGCTGGAATGGAGAAGATCATCGCCGTGTTTCTATCGCTGATATTCCAAAGCATTACGATATCAGCCCAGGGGACACGGTTGTGACAAGTGGATATTCTTCTTTTTTTCCTGATGGTATCGTGATCGGTACAATTGAAGATTATGAAGTTATCAGCGGGAGTAACTATTATGATGTCTCCGTAGCTCTATCTCTTGATATGGCAAATTTGGATTATGTCTATGCTGTGCGACACCGGCTCAAAGAAGAAATTATTTCATTAGAAGCTGAGAATGAATAAGCTCCTGAAATATATACTGCACTTCTCCATAATATTTTTGATGCAAGTTCTTGTGCTTCAAAATATTGACCTTCCCATTGCTGGTATTCACTATTCCATTTTTATTTTCCCACTATTCATAATACTCCTACCTTTTGAATTGGAATCATACATTTGTTTATTGATTGGGTTCTTTCTCGGCATTATGACGGATTTCTTTTATGATTCTCCCGGAGTTTTTGCCAGTGCTGGAGTTTTTGCAGCATTTATTCGTCCCCTCATTTTGTCCCTCAATGAACCCAAAACAGGATATGGCCGTGATATTTCTCCCGTCATCAATAGTATGGGGATTGTGTGGTTTTTGAGGTTCGCAATCCCATTATCAGCGGGATTCATGCTCTTTTATTATTGTATGGAAGTATTTCAGATTAGCAAATTGGGTGTCATTTTATTGAAAACAATCATTTCTCTTCCCATCTCAATAATCTTTATCTTCATATACGTTCTCATATTCAATCCCCGGTTGTAATATATAATATGAAAGATCCCTTAGCTGGAAGAGCAGACATAATAAAATGGATTTTTACGCTTTCTTTTCTCGGACTGATCGTTCAGACCGGGCGTCTTCAATTGGTGGATAGTTCTTTCAAGCAAATTGCTGAGCAAACGACTGTATATAAAGAAGTTATACAACCTGCTCGAGGAATTTTGTATGATCGAAAGGATATTGTCCTTACCTACAACGACCCCATATATGATATCATGTGTACCAGAAATCTGGTCGAGAAAATGGACACCAGTCTTTTTTGCGAACTCCTTCATATCGATCGTGCTACTTTTGATGAAAACCTCAATAAAGATTTTCGAAGCAGATTTTACTCAAGAAATATTCCTTTCGTTTTTCTTCAAAATATCAGTCGTACAGTTTATGCCAGATTCCATGAACACCTTTATGCCTTTCCCGGATTTGATGTTCGTGTTAGAAATTTGAGAGAATACCCTGAACAATGCGGAGCAAATGTCATCGGATATGTAAGTGAGGTCAACCAGCAGCAAATTGATCTTTCTGATGGTCAATATACATCAGGTGACTTTATCGGTAGCCGAGGTTTAGAAAAGCAATATGATGATAAAATCAGAGGTCGGAAAGGAATAAATCTTTTGCTAAAGGACAACAGGGGTAGAAGTGTATCTTCTTATCAGGATGGCCAACTGGATTCTACTGCTATTCCCGGTCAGGATATATTCACAACCCTGGACATTGAATTACAACGATTAGGCGAGCAACTGCTTTCCAACAAAAATGGATCTATCGTTGCTATCGAGCCATCCAGCGGTGAGATTTTGGCTTTGATAAGTTCTCCAACTTTTAATCCAAACCTATTAACGATAAATACGGCCAGAAGTGCAATGTTTGACAGTTTGTCGAATGATATCAATAAGCCATTTCTGGATCGCTCAGTTAGTGCGAAGTACCCACCTGGTTCGATATTCAAAACGGTTGTTGGGCTCATTGCCTTGCAGGAAGGCACGACACATCCCTCACGTTCTATGACGTGCAATGGCAGATATACTTTTGGGGAATACTCCTGGGGATGCAGACCCCACCCCAGACCAAACAATATTTCTATTGCTATACGGTATAGTTGCAATACTTACTTTTATCAGATATTCAGAGGTGTTGTTGATCAATTTGGATACCATGAACCACAGAAAGGGCTGGACCGGATGAATGAATATTTGCAGAAGTTCGGACTTGGCAGTCGGCTCAAAGTGGATTTTCCATTCGAAAAACCAGGAAATGTTCCCACATCCAATTATTATAATGGCCAGTACGGCATCTCCGGTTGGAAATCGCCAACGATCATTTCCAATGGCATTGGACAGGGAGAATTAGAGTTGACCACCATACAAATGGCAAACCTGGCGGTCATCATGGCCAACAGAGGAAATTACAGGATACCACATTTGATCAAGTCTTATAAGTCATCAGATCGGGAAATCCCTCTTGAATATCGTGTAAACAATTCTGTGGACATAGACAGTTCTCATTTTGAGCCGATTATCCAGGGAATGACATTGGCAGGTAGAGCGGCTAGTTTTCCCGGTGTTGATGTTGCAGGTAAGACCGGTACCTCGCAAAACCCATTTGGAGAAGATCACTCTGTCTATTTTGCATTTGCACCTGTGGAAAATCCACAAATCGCCATAGCCGTCTACGTAGAAAACGCAGGTTTCGGATCGACGGTAGCTGCTCCGATAGCCAGTTATATGATTGAAAAATATATCAACGGAAACATTGCAGAGAACAGAAAGCCATATATGTCGTATGTTGAGGGTATCACCACTTCGCTGACACCAGAATTAGATGAAAACTAGAATCCAATATTTCTTTGGGATACTATTCCTCTTAGGGTGTATGGGGGGGCACCCTCAGCAGTTGGTATTCATTGCCCCCAAAAGTATCAACGCCATAGACACCTTGACCATGGCTTTCGTTGGAGACATCATGTGTCATAAACCTCAAGTAGTAAGTGCGCGGGAGCATGGTCATTTTGATTTTGATCATTGGTTTCAATATGTAGAGCCCATATTGAGTCGTGCTGACCTTGCTATAGGGAATCTGGAAACCACCTTGGCAGACCAGGGACCCTTTTCAGGATATCCACAATTTAAGTCGCCGGACACATTAGCAACTGCATTGAAACGGGCTGGTTTTGATGTATTGGTGACTTCCAACAACCATTCTAATGATACACGTGCAAAAGGGCTTATCCATACTATTCAGTCATTGAAAGAAAATGGCCTTCTTCAAACAGGGACATTCATCAACAATTTTGAAAAAGACTTACACTACCCGCTAATTATCCGTAAGAAAGATTTCAAAATAGCCCTGCTCAATTATACCTATGATACCAATGGTATCCCTACCCCCGATGGTGTTCATGTCAATCTCATTGATACGCTACAAATAAAGCGGGATATACAGGATGCCAAACGACAGGAGCCTGATATTCTGCTGGCATTCATGCATTGGGGGGGCGAATATCGAATAAATGCCGACCGAGATCAAAAGCGTCTTGCCATCAAGATGTTGGATTTAGGGGTTGACCACATAATTGGATCGCATCCACATGTAGTTCAGCCTATAGAAATCATCTCCATTGATGACGAGGAACACCTCGTT
>JAHHJQ010000208.1 GCA_018680005.1 Bacteroidia bacterium
GCTCAACAAGTCGACAGTCGAAATCATTTTATTAAGATTTGAAATGAATAATGACCTGTTGCTCCAATCCTCATACAATACGTCATTATCCTGGTTTATTTTCCAGATTGATCATCCATTGGATGCCAAACTTGTCTCTGCAATTACCAAAATAGGCATTCCAGAAAGTATCCTGCAAGGGCATAATTACTTTACCCCCTTCAGAAAGCTTTGCAAACATGTCATCTGCCTGTCCTTTGGAATCCGGCTTTATGGATATTGAAAAATTATTTCCTTTGGTTATCGGACCACCGCTAAATTCAACCGTTGTATCACTTCCCATCAATACAGTTTCTTCGCTGATCGGAAGACTAACATGCATAACGAGTTTTTTATGCTCATCCGACATAGGAGGCATACCCTCATGAGGTGGCATGTCACCAAAACGTCCCATTGAAGTAAAGTCACCACCAAATACATCTTTATAGAAATTGAAAGCTTCTTCGCAATCTCCCATAAAGGTGAGATATACATTAATTGAAGGCATAATTGATTAATTTATGATTTGTAATAGATTCAAGCCATGTTACAAAATACCAACTATCAAAGAAATATCATTGTAAACCAGTCATCTTCGGATATTCTCAGGGCACTCACATATGACATAGATATGTGGTGGGCAAATTTGGATAGCTCTCCCGAAGCAGTGGGTGACATTTTCAAAATATCCTTTGGCGGTGAATCCTATTGGAAATTCATGATTAAAGAAATCTCGGAAACGCACTTGATTTGGAAGTGCGTAGAATCCAATCAGGACCATAACTTGAAAGGAATTGATGAAGAATGGTTAAATACGGAAATAGAATGGCGCATTCTGGAGCATCCAAATGAAACAGAAATTCAATTTACACATCATGGACTTGTACCCGATGCAATCTGTTATGAAGTATGTTCCAATGGATGGGATTTCTATATCCTCAAAAGTTTTCAATCATACTTGGATTCAGGAAAAGGACTCCCATTGGGTAAATAAATGAGGGTATAGATTGCTCCGCTATCCTTGCTTACTTCAAGTTGGATTTTCTAGAATACCCAGGATATCTCTGTTCTCAAGAATGGTTAATCCGGAAGGATTCAACCCTGACAAAAACATGGCTTTTGCCAATTGTTCCGAAGTAATGCTGGCATTTTTTCCAAACATTTTAATCAATGGATACAATGCCCTGCTGACGGTATACATCAGGTTGGGTTCCTTGCGCTTTTCCACCGGATATATATAAGCGGGCCTAAAAATCTGTAGTGCACCAAATTTCCTTGAAATCAAATCATTTTCAGCCATCCCTTTGTATTTCGCAAAAGCTACTTTGCTTTTTTCCTGGGAATCAGCACCACTGCCACTTAAGAAGCAGAATGTTGCTTGGGGACTTCGACGCTGTACTACTTCAGCGAAGGCATGCGTAAAGTCCACCGTGATTTCTTTAAACCTGCTATCGCTAACAGCACCAGTATATACACCAAGACAAAATTGTACAATATCAACTCCCTCGAAATGATCCGAAACGCTGCTAAAATCCTTAAAATCATCGTGTATGACCTGCTTCAGTTTAGGATGTGTATTATCGATAGCTCTGCGGCCAATAGCTACTACTTCAGTAATACCATCCTCTTCCAGACATTGCTTTAGCACAAGACGTCCAATCATACCTGTACCACCTGCTATCAATACTTTCACACTCTGAAATATTACAACTTAATTGTGCTGACTTCGAAGTAGTCGTCCAAAGGCATTTTGACCTAAGTCCGCGGCAAACCCATCAGTCTCACTAAATGCTTCTTTCCCGTTGATAAATACATGATTAATCACGCCATCCGATCTTTTGACAAATCGACATGCGCCTTTTAAAGATGGGTGATAGTCCTCAATGGGTTCGTCATGTAGATTGGTGGACAATTTTTTCGGATCCAATACAACCAGGTCAGCTCTGTCACCTGGCTTGATAGAACCTGCATCCAGACCCAACCATTCTGCGGGGAGTGATGTAAGTCGATATATGGCTTTTTCAATGGGTAATTGGTCAGGATGATTCTGCGCTTGTCTCAATGTCTGTAGTGCTCCATCATGAAATGCCATATTCACATTGTGTGCTCCGGAATCATTGAACCCGGGTATTGTATGATCATTTGCAAGGAGTTGAATTCGCTGTTCTTCGCGGTGGTTGGCTGCTATACATTTCCATTTTAGATCTGTGTCATATTCTCTTATCAAATCCATGAGATATTCCAGTCCATCTACTCCTTTCTTATCCGCCAGATCCTGGAATGTATGTCCAACAAGTTGGTTATCCGGTGCACCAGTCACCGTCATCTCCTTAAGGAGCCGTGGAAAAACAGATGTTGTTTTATGATTCCAATCTTCTGTGAACCAGGATCGGAATTTGGGATCTCCAAATGCTTCATGTCTCTCTTCTCTTGTAGAGCCCAAGACATGGACCATCGAAGGAAACTCTTCAAAGAGTGGTGTGATTGGTCCTTCTCCATAGTTAAGGAACGGCATTGACAAAGCCTGAAAACGCATATCGGCATTCAAAAACTTCTTACCCAGTGATGATAGTGCCAGGACAAGTTTGTAGATATTCTCGTCGGATTTCAAATCCATGGCTGCGACCACTGTAGTTTTTAGAGGCTTGCGAAAAATCCCGGAGCTCATGCTGAGCAAATGAATTCCTGACATCTTATCCAGCGCATTGGGTGTTGCCTGGAGTACCCGATTATATTTCCTTAATACATTGGCCAGCTTTTTATACTCACCTACTGCGGCTTGCTGTGAGGGTACGGATGCCCCCTTATATTCCGGAGTAAAAATTCCTGCCCATCGGTGAAAAGGAAGCATATCAATGGACATTCCCAGATAACCAGCATCCATGGCCTCTGCAAGAATATTTTGCATTGCCTTCAATTCAGTCTTGTTGGCTTTGGGTTGTTTGAAACTGCGTTCCAATCCCATCGCTGCTATTCGAATATTGGAATGACCTATAAAGCTGGATACATTGGGACCCATTGGCAATGATTCCAAATGCTCATAGTATTCGGCTAAGTTGTTCCAACTGATTTTGTCCTTAATCCATTCTGTTAGCACCTGTGCCGGAATATTTTCTACCCTACAAAACAGATCCACGATATCCTCATCCTTACCGAGTGCTGCTGAAATCGAACAATTTCCCATGACGACGGTCGTCGTTCCATGTCTGATCGACTCTTCTAAACCAGGCATTACCTCAATCTCGGCGTCATAATGTGTGTGGATGTCAAGAAAACCTGGCGTTACCCATTTGCCTGAAGCGTCGATTTCTCTTGCTCCCTCTATTTCAGGAGCTTTGTCAAAAACTCCCTGGACACGTTGATTTTGAATAAGTACATCCGCGATTCTTCCTGGAGCACCTGTACCATCATAATAGGTACCATTTCTGACTATTGTTGTATGCATTTCACCCAAATTGTGAACTATGAGAAATTGCTAAAAATAAAGAATTACCTGACTTTCCTGATAATTGATTTCTTCAGTCGTTTCGGTTTATCCAGGAGTTCAAAGAATTCCATCAGATAGTCCGCACAAGCTTTTCTTGTTTTCTCTTTGAGGTAAGTCGCATTATTGATTTTTTCGATGATCGCTGGTTGCATAGACTTGTAGTAAACAACCATACTGTCAAATTCATCTAAGGATATCTCATAAGGGAAGTAATATCGTTGATGCACAGATTTTATAGGTAACTGATCATTGGGTTCCGCATAATTATGTCCCACAAAACCGCTAAAATCATAGTCATATGGCAGTGCCAATACAAGTTGTTCATCATTGAGCTTGACAATTTCGAGATTGTGTTTCGTAGAGACCCCCCAATCGGTATTGGCAATCATATATTGGAAAAAGGTCATTTTGAGAAAAGATTCCCTTTCAATTCCGCCATAGGTGATCTTTCCTTCTTCGATGATAGTAGCATTCTTTCTTCTTTCGTACTCTTCTTCATCTTCGACTACAAATCCGGTAAAATCATATTCCACTTTTGTGGCACCTTCAAGTTCGATCCTAACCAATGCGGCGTGAATAGCGTGTTCACTTATCAATTCATAAATGGTGTAAATCAAATATTCACGATACAATCGCTCCTGATCCAACTTCGATCGACCACACGGAAATACAAATTTCAGATCATCTAGTTTTAAGAATCCGGCTTCGGTTAAATCCTCTTTTGAAAAATCTATTTTAGCCGGAGGTACACCGCATACTTTTTTCCTGACATTGCCTCGTGTTCGAATCCTGGCCATTGTATTGATGATTTCTTCACCTGCAGGATCTGTGATAAGTACTTCGGCAGGCTGGTATTCTTCCTTGAGGCTATTCTTATAATACAGATCCATATCTGTAATAACCCTTATCGTAGGAATTCCCTCTAATTGGTACATATGATCAAAAAGACTTGTGGTATCGGGATTCGTTGGTTTCCATTCACATGAAAAGGAAGAATGC
>JAHHJQ010000321.1 GCA_018680005.1 Bacteroidia bacterium
CCATAGCTGTACACCAATGTATCGCTATTTCCCGTTGGTGTAGAATTCAAGGCATTCCCATCACCGAAATCCCATGTAAACCCTACCACTCCAGTTCCAGCAACCACAAATTCAATTTCTGCGCCAATGCATGATTGATTGGTACTGTAATTAAATGAAGCAAAGGGCCCACCGACCTCTATGTATCCCGCTTGAGTAAATGTATCCACACATCCATTGACACTGGTCGCTATGAGCGATACGTCGAATGTATCTATAGTGCCATAGGCGTGTGATGGATTTTCGATGGTTGAACTTCCTCCATCACCAAAATCCCAGACCCAGGTTGTTCCTCCTTGCGTCGTATTGCTAAAATTAGTTATAAGCGCAGGATTTGGGCAAGACTTGGATAAATTATCTCCTGTAAATCCAGCTATTGGTTGATATACTTGAATAACTTCTGTAATGGATTCCACACATCCGGTACTTGTGGTTACAGTGAATGTTACGGTGTAGTCGCCATTGGCACTGTATTGATGAACTGGATTGGCCATTGTAGATGTATTACCATCTCCGAAATCCCATGAAAACCCTGTGATATTCGTACCTGATGAAATATTGGAAAATGAAATTTCTCGTAAATCACAATCGGTCATGTTCCATTCGAAATCAGGAACAGGCACTTCAATTGTTACAGATTGAGGATTAGCTATAGAAACCATACAGCCAACCGTATCCTGCATGGTCAAATTGATTTCATAGGAACCAACATCTGTAAAAGTATGTGTTGGATTCAAACTGGTGTAAATTGAATCTCCTATTTCCCATGTATATGTGGTTCCATAACCGAAAATATCTACACTTGAATTGGTGGTAGTTAAATCAGCAGGAAGACAATTAGAAACATCAAAAGTGAAATTGGGAAACAGATAACTAACAGTAACCAAATTGCTAAAGCTAATAAAGTTAGTGCATCCTGAGGTTGTTGTGTAATTGGCAGTATAACCGCTAAAAAAACCAGGCTGAGTAAAAACAAATTTAGCATCGGCTCCATTATCTCCGTCATCTACAACGACTACCCCGGCAGGAGTGCTCCAGGAAACGTTAGCAATTCCAACAGAAAGATTGGTCAACGTTAGAGTGTCACCAATACAAATGGCATTCCTGGTAAACTCATAATTCGCAATAGGATTGATCAGGTTGACTACAAGTACTTCGTCATCTATGCAACCCGTAGTTTGATTTTTAACATACTGGGTTATTGTGTATGTTCCTTCGCTAGCATAATTGTGTGTTGGATTGGTTGCAGCCATCATCGGCGAGCCATCTCCAAAATCCCACCAAATTGAATCTGAACCAACCGATAGATCTGTGAAATTGAGTGTATTTGTTGTGCCACATTGGTAGCCCCAGGCGAATCTGGCCTTAGGTTCAGCAATATTTACGTAATTCGTGTATTCATAATCATTGGGACAACCATTATAGTAGGCCTTTAAGGTTACAAGAAATGAATCTGCTTCTGAATAGTTATGAATTGGGTTTGGATTCGAGCTTGTACCTCCATCTCCGAAATCCCATTCCCATTCATCTACGGTAGGATCGGAGAGATCAGTGAAACTGACTGGACTATCTACACAAGCCGAAAGAGTATCTATTGAGAAGAGGACATTAGGGATATCACCTACCTCAATCATATCAATTTCCTGAACCACAAGAAGACAACCTGTAGTTGTGGTTACATTGGCGGTTACGGAATAGTCACCTATGTTTGAGAAAGTTACTGTCGGGTTCGACATTGTGGAAGTGGTAAAACCAAAATCCCAATCAATACTTGCGATAGGATCATTACTACCACTTAATTGAAAAGTGGCATCCATGGGTATACATCCTGTGGTAGAATCCGCTGTAATCGTTAAGGAAGGTTGTACTATGCTAACCACAAGCGAGGAATCACCATATGTTTGAGTACAAGCGTCAGTATATGTGGTGGTCAAGGTAGGTCTATAAATTCCGAAACCCGTATATAGATGATTAGGATTTTCATCTGTTGAAGTATTTCCATCTCCAAAATCCCACAACCATCCTGTAGCCATTGATGAATTTGAATTGAACTGTATCGTGGTCCCAGTGATATCGTTGCAGGTTTCAAGGTCACCTGTCATGGAGAATGAAGGATCATTTGAACCTATAGATTGAATACAACTAAGAGCTGAAATTGTGAATATACAACCAGCTGTAGTGGTTATTTGCGCTGAGGGTGTGAAACAACCGGCCGTTGTATATCCATGGCTTGCGGTCTCACCATTGGTTGTGTTGCCGTCTCCGAAATCCCAAATAACAGTGGCGCCCGCAGGTAGATTATCGAATGATAATTCAGTTTGCTTTGTGCTGCAATCTCCATTGTCAACAGTATTGACGAGCATGTTAACTGCATTTTGGGAGTTTATCGCATCGTTAATAGTAAATGTCTCAGTGCAACCTGTAACAGGATCTGTCGCGGACAGGGATACATTATAAACCCCGGTAACACCATAATTATTAGATGCGTTCACCGAATTAGAAGTATTACCATCCCCAAAATTCCACACAAAGTCATAGTCATTGGCATTGGGTGTAGTATTCGTGAAAGTAGCTGTGAGAGGAACTACGCAACTTGAAAGATTAACAGTAAATCCAAGATCAGAAATGTTTTGGACTGTAAATAGATTTGGACTTGTCGCTGTCGAAGGACATCCATTATCGTCAATTACTGAAACAGTAATTCCATAGGTTCCTTCTTCGGTATATGTATGACTTCCTGAAAAACTATTTGAATTAGGGGTAATAATATCAATGATACCATCTCCATAATCAATGGTGGCGGTTGTGACGATTTTGGAAGAGGTAATATTAACAACGGCGCTCAAAGGAGCACAGCTTATAGTATTATTTGCACTGATGATTAATTCAGCTGAATTGTTAATAACAATTGTTTCACACCGCTGATCACTACTGACGCCATCAGATGCGTCCAAACAAATCACATAGGAACCTCCCGTAGCAAATGACCTCTGAGGAGATGCCGTTGTGGAAAAAACAGTACCATCTAAGCTCCAGGAGTAGCTATTGGCATTAGTGGATGTATTGGTGA
This sequence comes from Bacteroidia bacterium, assembly GCA_018680005.1. Classification (GTDB taxonomy): domain Bacteria; phylum Bacteroidota; class Bacteroidia; order Chitinophagales; family Saprospiraceae; genus HDS-20. The sequence continues at coordinate 3,110 of JAHHJQ010000321.1, forward strand.
ATGCAATGGTTATTGGAGCACACGAATTACTGGAATTTGGATCAAAATCATGTGTAAAATCGGCTGCTACTTGAGCCGTCAAAAATGAGTAAAAAGTCACAAAAATTATTAGTACCAGAAGTCGTAATGCCATCGTATAGTAGAAGTTTTGTGTATTAGCTTTGTCTGTTAGTCATGAATGTTGTTCTAAACAATTGATTTACAGCGAGTTATTCGCAATAAAATTTTTGCATAACCGTTTCCAAGGGGTATACATTATGTAAATGTCAAATACTGTGCTACATGTAAAATCAGAAATGACAATTCATCTGATTTGTGACATATATAGTACCGTTTCATTACATCTGTCGAGATGTTAACCAATTGATTGTCTGAGATTTAAGCACGAATAGGGTGCGTCAAAGATTCACATATGTAATTTTTTTTCGATATGGAATCGCCTGTGTTCTTTTGTTCTTGATATGCAATCAACAATTTCATTTGTTCGTTTAAGAACATATCTGGACAAAAGGCCCTTTCTTGGTAGAGGGTTTAGAAAAAGTGTAGAAAAAAAGATGCCAATCCATAAACTTAGATACTCAGGGCTTCGAGGTTTTTTTCTCTTGCCTTTGATTTTTGCAATTCATTTTGGTTATGGTCAGATCGATCTTGAAATGGAGCTTCATGAAAATGATGTGCTCAAATTGGAAGAAATAGCTAAAAGAATGATTAATGATCCTTTCGTAGACGAAAGAATTGCTGCAAATACAAAATTTAAAGAGGGGCTTTTATCGCTACTTAATCAGAGCAGTGCAAGAGCACAAACTTTTGAAGAATTTGAATCTATTTCAATCGTAAATTCAGGGGATGGTTTTTTTCGAATATTTTCTTGGCAGATTGAGATTAATTCAAATGAATTCAAACATGAGGGAATCATCCAATTTCTGAGAGGAGATAAGGGAATCGTTGTCTTGAAAGATAGGAGTTCAGAAATAATGCGGCCTAACACGAAAGAACTTTCAACCGAACAGTGGTTTGGTACGCTTTACTATAATATTGTTCCATTTAAATCAAAGGGTAAATCCAGATACCTTCTATTTGGTTTTGATGGTGCCACGAGTATAGAAAATTGTAAGATTGCCGATATCCTTACTATAGAAAGAGATGAAATTACTTTCGGAGCGCCCTTATTTCTCTCAAAACAAAATGGTAAAGAACAAAAGGAGTTTAGAGTATTTCATCAATATGATCAGAATGTTAAGGCGGTAATGAATTACGATCCTAATCTGGAGATCATCATTTATGATCACTTGATTCCTTGGAATTCTAAAGAAATCGGGGTAGGAATGACATTTGTTCCTGATGGAAGCTACCAAGGGTTTGAACTTAAGAAAGGGAAATGGCGACATATTTCGAAAGTGTTCCATCATGTCAGTCAATCGCCCATTGGTCCCAAAAATCCTACTGGCGCCGCCATCAATGAAAAGGAGAATCAGGAATGATCTGAAAGTTTTAGATATTCGGACTTGAAAAACGAGGATGGAATCATGTCCGAAGCACCAGTCAAAATTAAATTGAACCATTTAGAAGTTACCCGAACCGCGCGATATGCGACTTTGGGGAGTTTAAATGATAAAACCAGGTTTATCTGGATCGTTTGCCATGGATATGGTCAGATAGCATCGGATTTTATTAAGGACTTTCAGGTTTTGTCATCAGAAGAGCATTTCGTCATTGCTCCGGAAGGACTTTCCAGATTTTATTGGGGAGGTAATTTTGACGGCAAACCGGTTGCAAGCTGGATGACAAGGGAAGATCGTCTTAATGAAATAAGGGATTATTCGAAATATCTCTCTCAACTTTTCAATCTATATAAAAAACGCGCGGACCCCAAAGTTGAATTTATATTGTTTGGCTTTTCCCAGGGCTGTGCTACAATTATGAGATGGTGCAACATCAAACGTCCTTCGTGTAAGGCAATTATTAATTGGGCTGGTACAATTCCAGAGGATATTGAATATGATCAAGAGTACTTCGTGGATATCAAATTATTTTGGAGATATGGGACCAAGGATCGTTTCTTTACGAAAGAAAGAATACAATGGCATCTAGATATTATTCGTGAAAAGAATTTGAAAATTGATATAGACCTGTATGAAGGTAAACATAAGCTATATGCTGAGGGTTTGCTGGCCTTGGAAAAAGTAATCTGTCAATCAGATTAATGAACGCGGTCACCTCTTGTATCCATTTCTTTCATCACCTCTGCTTCGTAATCAAGATATGATTGCCAACGTTCTTTGACCTTTTCGGGTTCACCATATTCCATAGCCAGATCCAGAAATAGTCTGTAATGTCCCGCTTCCGATACCATAAACGTATGATAGAATTTTCTCATATGCTCTTCTTTCATGTGGAGCGAAAGCAGTCTGAATCTTTCACAACTCCTGGCTTCAATAAGTGCATTGGTAAGCAGTTTTTCAATTAACCGATCTGTGGGAGAACCATCCTTTTTCTGAAATTTGAGCAATTGATTGACATATTGGTCCTTTCGCTGACGCCCTAACTTCAGATTTCTTTTTTTGAGCTCTGCCAAGACCATTCTAAAATGTCCCCATTCTTCGGTTACGATCGGTGCTAGTTCTGATACGAGTCGTTCACGATCCGGGTTAAGCTGGATCAATGAAATACAAGAAGTGGCTGCTTTTTGCTCACAGTAGGCGTGGTCTGTTAATATTTCTCCTAAATCCTTTTCCGCAAGATTCACCCATCGTGGGTCCGTTGGTAATTTTAATCCTAGCATTTGAGTCGCAAATAATTTGGTCTGATTAGTTCGAGTAGAGACATTTCAACTGTCTCATTAGGAAGTCAACATCATAAATTTCATAGTCCTCATATCCATTGGTCCAAACTAGTCTAATCTTGTCAATTTCAGAATTCAAGAATGACTTTTCTTCACCTTTTTGCATAAGGTATTGGTTTCGAAAAACTGTTGTATTAGAGATTTGGTCATATACACCGGAATCACTATTTACAGAGATTAACTTCACGATTTCTCCATTTACGAGCTTAATGGTTAGCGGATTTCCTTTTTGCAGTCCACCAAATTCTCGAATAGCATTTTGAGATCGAATGGTGATTTCCAAATTTAAAGTGGTCAATCCACCTGTTGAAGTTGCCAGTCCGGCGACACATTCGATATACTCTTGGCCCTTCATATATTGACGGAGCTCAGGTTCAGTATGAAAGAAAAAAGGCTCAGGTTGTAATTCAATTTTTTCTTTTCCCAAAAACTCATCCATACCCCTGAACTGATATTCACAAGGAGGATCAATGGGGTTGAACATTACATCCTTTGTTCTATCATATTTTGCATATTTCGAATCTAAATTTGAAGCAGGGGTCCTCTTGCTTTTGTTCTTTGGGATTACCTGATTAACTACCGGGCGTTCGCCAACACTTAATGGAATAACTTTGTTTGGAGGAAATACCTTCGGGAGTTTTTGGATTGATGATTCGATGGAGGCGATGACCTTTATTTGTTTGTCCAGATTCATTTGACCTAGCCCCTCTAACTTAGTCTTATGCTTATTATATTTCTTAAGATTCTTTTTGGCTACTTTTTCTTGCCTTTGGTGATATTTGATCCTGGATTCTAACTGTTTAATCTTTACTTCATTGACAGGGAGCACGGCTTTTAGATCTTCCACCTGATCCTGGAGGAGTACCCGGGTTAATCTAAATTGGTCTACAAGGTCACTCGCTTGATTTCGTGATGTGTTGAAATTTTCAATGAACCTTTCAATATCAGCAGAGTATTGAAAATTTCTTTGCTGATTTACTGAGCCTTTATTGCTGTCTGATCTTTGCCCTTGAGTGGATATAGATATGACCAACATCATAAAGCAAAGTAAGACAAACCGCAATTGAAGTGATAAATCTATATTTTTCAAAGACAACATTGATAGCATTTTCTGGTAAGTTGATGATTTCTTACCTTCTCGGCGCAATTTAGGATTATTTGCAATAATACGAATGCCTCTTTCCACAAGCATTTGAATTATACATTTTAGCATAGATTTAAGCTTGTTAAACCATGATTTTTGTTGATTACATAATTAGATAGAAACGATGCAAGGAGTTAAAGATTACATTGAAACACACAAGGAAAGATTTTTAGAAGAGTTATTTGATCTGTTGCGTATACCATCTATAAGTGCAGACAGCGCATACGCAAAGGATGTCGCCAAAACGGCCCAGGTAATTAAATCCAAACTACAGGAAGCAGGTGCCGATCGCGCGGAAGTGTTTTCTACTAAAGGGCATCCAATTGTCTTTGCCGAAAAAATACTCAATCCATCTTTACCGACAGTTATGGTATATGGGCATTATGATGTGCAACCTCCGGATCCACTGGACTTATGGACCAGTCCTCCGTTCGAACCAGAAGTCAGGGATTCTAAGATTTTTGCAAGAGGCGCATGTGATGATAAAGGACAGATGTATATGCATGTCAAAGCCTTTGAGTATATGGTTGCAAACGAGGAATTACCATGTAATGTAAAATTCATGATTGAAGGTGAAGAAGAGGTTGGTTCATCTAGTTTGGGCACCTTCTGCGAAGAGCACAAATCAATGCTTTCATGTGATGTGATTCTTGTTTCCGACACATCCATGATTGCTAATGATGTTCCATCTATCACAACGGGACTAAGGGGGTTAAGTTATGTAGAAGTTGAGGTTACCGGACCAAATCGGGATTTGCATTCAGGTACTTATGGAGGGGCAGTAGCCAACCCGGTTAATGCTTTGTGCGAAATGATCAGTCAATTGAAGGATGATAAGAATCAGATAACGATACCAGGATTTTATGATAAGGTTCAAGTAATCTCATCAGATGAAAGAAAAGCAATGAACGAGGCTCCTTTTGATCTCGACACTTATAAGTCGGCTTTGGCAATTGAAGAAGTTAATGGTGAAACTGGATACACGACCCTCGAGCGTACATCTATCAGACCTACTTTAGATGTCAATGGGATATGGGGAGGATATACCGGAGAAGGGGCCAAGACTGTCCTGCCTTCAAAAGCATATGCGAAAATAAGTATGCGACTAGTACCTAATCAAAATCATGATGAGATTACTAAACTGTTCTCTGATTATTTTGTGCGCCTGGCACCGGATGGTATAAAAGTCAAGGTTACTCCTCATCATGGTGGCCAACCCTATGTTACTGAAGTCAGTAGTATAGAATACCAGGCAGCTGCAAAAGCTTACAAGAAATCGTTTGGCGTTGATGCAATTCCGCAACGTTCAGGAGGAAGTATACCTATCATTCCTCTTTTTGAAGAAGTTCTGGATTCCAAAACGGTGCTAATGGGATTTGGTTTGGATAGTGATAATATCCATTCGCCTGATGAGAATTATGGCTTATTCAACTATTTCAAGGGCATTGAGACGATTCCATATTTCTACAAATATTATACAGAAATGAAATCCGATGAGAATTGATATAATATCGGCAGTTCCTGAACTTCTTCGAAGTCCATTGGAACATTCGATTATGAAGCGGGCAAGAGATCGAGGCTTATTGGAAGTTCATATTCATGACCTCAGAGATTTTGGTTTTGGAAAGCATCGACAGATAGACGATTATCAGTATGGCGGGGGAGCGGGTATGGTAATGATGATAGAGCCAATTCTCACCTGCATTGAAAAATTGACCGCGGACCGCACATATGATGAAATCGTTTATATGGCGCCAGATGGGAGACTACTTGACCAACAGACTGCCAATCAGTATTCCTTGAAAGAGAATATCATTTTGCTTTGCGGTCATTACAAGGGAATAGATGAACGACTCCGTGAGCATACCATAACAGATGAAATTTCCATAGGGAGTTATGTGCTTTCTGGTGGAGAGTTACCAGCTCTTGTGATGGTTGATGCCATCGGAAGGATAATCCCGGGAGTATTAAATGATGAAACCTCGGCTTTGTTTGATTCTTTTCAGGACGGCGTTATAGCACCTCCAGTATATACAAGGCCATCAGAATTTAGAGGATGGAAGGTGCCCGATGTACTCTTGAGTGGACACGATGCTAAAATCCAAGCCTGGCGAGAAGAGCAATCAAGGTTAAGAACAAAGCAATATTTGGAAAAAGGAAAATCTATCCCGCTTGATTTAGATTTAGATTAAACACAAACCAGTAAACAATATAATTGCTAACTGAGAGTAGGAAGTCTAGCTCAATGAATTTCATACATTAATATCTCCAGACCTTGCGAATGTGCTTTGTAGTGAGCCAATCCTTTAAGTTGCATTTGTCAAGCATTTGACAATAAAACGGTCTTTTCGATGCTGATTTAGCCAGAAATCAATAGCAAAGCGGTCTGTAGAATAATAGTGCCATCTAAGCCAAAAGAATAAAAGAGATCCTTGCGATGCTGATTTGTCAAATGAAGTAAGTACAGTATGATCACGTATCCAAACACAAGCGCTATTGTTTGAGTGGTCGAGTAGATTTCGGAATTAAAAACGACAAACAAAGCGCTTATCAATATGATTACTTGTCCAAGAATTTTTGTTTTGTTGATGCCAAGAAGAAGAGGTATTGTCTTCGTACCAAAGGTTTGATCAACCTTTAAATCTCTAATATCAAAAGGCAGCGTAATTGCAAAAATGAACAATGTCTTTTCGGCAAACAACAGCCGTAAGCTGGAATCTATGGGCTTTTCAAATTCAATACAAGGAATGATCACAGCAACCGTGCCCCAGACGAATGCAATCAAAAATATCTTAATGATGCTGATATCGCGGAGTCTTTTCCGTTTTGATAATAAGGGCAAGACATATAATATGCTTAGAATACCCGGTATGATCATCGCTATTTGCGTAGAGGTTTTGAGTTGGAAAAAGCATGCGATAGCAATTGCTGAACCGAGATAAAGAAGGAACAAGATCCATTTATGAGAACGTCCTATTATCTGGTAGCGAAAACTCAATAAAGCCTTGATTTCCCTTAATTTGGACAATCCAATAAGACGATGCATGGAATAGATCAGCAGTGTACAGCCAAAAACTAAACCTGAGATGACATGGATGTGCCAACTTCCTTGAATGAGAAACAGCGTTTGGCTTATAAGAGAGACCGCCGCAATAGATATCCATAAATGGCTATAAACTATGGATTCTATGAATTTGCGCCAGATCAAATAATAGAAATATTCCTAGAAATATTTAAAGTTGTGGTCTTCTTCAAGATTCAAAAGAGTCTCGTAAATTAATTGGATGACATTTTCAACGTCCTTCTTATGACACATTTCAACCGTGGTATGCATATAGCGTAAGGGCAATGAAATCAAAGCGGAAGGAACACCACTGTTGGAATATGCAAAAGCGTCCGTGTCTGTTCCAGTTTGTCGAGAAGCACTTTCTCTCTGGAAGGGTATCTTTTTACTCGTCGCGGTGGTTTCTATGAGTTCGAGAAGTTTGTTGTGCACTGCAGGAGCATAGGTCAAGGATGGTCCTTTACCACATGTGACATTACCATGTTTTTTCTCGTTGACTAATGGTGTGCTTGTATCGTGCGTGACATCGGTAACGATGGCAACATTTGGTTTGATACGATTGGCTATCATCGTTGCTCCTCTGAGACCGACTTCCTCCTGTACGGCATTTACGATATAGAGCCCAAAAGGAAGTTTTTTATTGCCTTCCTTTAGCAATCTTGCTACTTCTGCAATACAAAAT
>JAHHJQ010000232.1 GCA_018680005.1 Bacteroidia bacterium
AACTACTGACGGTCCGCTTTTAGAAACACCAGGAATATATGCAACCGCTGTTGGAGTCAACGGACACAGAGCCTTGGTTTTGGATCACGCAGCTACTAATCCCGAAGGTTGGGAACAAGATGAACAAGTGATATTATCCAGTCCAAACGATGCCGTCATCTATGAACTTCATGTTCGCGACATCACTATTCATCCTAATTCCGGATCTTCCCATCCCGGTAAATATCTGGGATTGGTAGAACCAGGTACAAGAGGTCCACAAGACGTGTTTACAGCAATTGATCACATCAAAGAACTCGGTATTACGCATGTACACCTGTTGCCTTCTTATGACCATTATTCTATTGATGAAACGAGATTGGACAGCGCACAATTTAATTGGGGATATGACCCACAAAATTATAATGTACCCGAAGGATCGTATAGCTCGGATCCATACAATGCTGAGGTTAGGGTTAAAGAATTCAAACAAATGGTCAAGGCATTTCACAATGCCGGAATCGGGGTGATCCTTGATGTGGTGTACAATCATACCGGAAAGACTGAGGAAGCTAATTTTAATCAGGAAGTGCCAGGGTATTACTATAGGCATAATGATGATGGTTCATGGTCCGATGCCTCCGCATGTGGGAATGAAACGGCGAGTGAACGGCCTATGATGCGCAAATTTATGAGAGAATCCGTCGATTACTGGGCCCGGGAATATCATCTGGATGGCTTCAGATTTGATTTGATGGGTATCCATGATATCGAGACAATGAACTTGATCACGGACGACCTCAAAAAACTAAATCCCAACATATTCGTCTATGGCGAAGGATGGACCGGAGGTGATTCTCCCTTGCCCTATGATCAAAGGGCACTCAAGGCCCATACACAACAGACGCCTCAACTATCTGCTTTTAGTGATGACATAAGAGATGGGTTGAAAGGCTCCGTATTCGATGAACACGATACAGGGTTTGTAACCGGTAAATTGGGAATGGAATATTCGATTTTGTTTGGTGTAATCGGATCAATCTATCATGATCAAATGAATTATGGTGAAGTGAACTACTCAGATGAACCATGGGCAGACGAACCCTGGCAGTCTGTTTCCTATGTTTCCTGTCATGATAACCATACGCTATTTGACAAGCTAAAAATATCTCGACCGGATGCAAGTGATGAAGAGATCAACAAAATGCACAAATTGGCCAATGCTATAGTATTAACTACGCAAGGGATTTCATTTTTGCATGCAGGGGTCGAAATGATGCGGACTAAAGGAGGAGAACATAATTCGTACAACAAACCGGATGAAGTCAATCGGATTGACTGGCAATGGAAAGTAGATCATCGCGATATTTTTGAATATTATCAGAATTTGATCGCACTCAGGAAAAACCATCCCGGGTTCAGACTGAGAACAGGAGATCAGGTTCGAGAGCATCTTCGATTTCTTGATCCAAAACCAGGGCTTGTAGGTTTTCAAATATCTGGTAACCCAAATGGTGAACCATGGAATGAAATTCAGGTATGGTACAATGCCAATGTCGAATCTATGTCCGTTGAGTTGAATGATGGAGATTGGAATATCGCTGTTCTGGGAGATCAGGTAGATGAATCTGGAATCTTACGTACAAATGGCGTTGTCAAGATTCCAAAAATTTCTATGCTTGTTGCATATAAGTAGCTTTAGTCTTGACCTGTCTCGGGATTGATCGAATCCATCGAAAGAATTTGTTTTGATGTTTTTGACTTGCTGATATTATCATTGATAATGCTTTGTTAATAACGTAAAGGTCAGCATCCATAGCTGTTCCTGAAACGTAGTATAAAAAAACATCTATTCTAGAATGAAATTTACGTTCAACCACATCCGGATACTATTCTTTCTTGTTTTGGGATTGCTCACATTCACAAGTGCAGTGTCGCAGGAGGATAACTCTTTATTATATAAAATAGAGGGAAACGACATTCAGCCATCTTATATATATGGAACAATTCATCTGCTTCCTCAAAAAGACTTCAACTTAAAGGAGAAAGTTCGGAAGGCATTTGACGGGTCAGAACTGATAGTTCTGGAATTGGATATGGACGATCCCGGTATGCAGATCGAGATGATGCAGAATATCAGCATGAAAGGCGACGCTACCCTGGACCAATTTTTTTCCGAGGAGGATTATAAAAAACTTGATGCGGAGCTCAAAGCTACGATGGGAATGGGCATCGCTCCATTTAATAGAATGAAGCCATTTATGGTATCCACTATGTTGTTGACCAAGTACATCGATGATCAACCGGCAAGTTTCGAATTGACCTTTGTGCGGATGGCTGCCGATGCGAAAAAGGAAATTCTGGGATTGGAAACTGTGACCGAACAAATGGCCATTTTTGATGCCATCCCTTACCAGGATCAGGCCGATGACGTTGCGGAAATGCTCAATGATGAAGAAAGTACTGTCGATATGTTTGAAGATATGATTGAGATATATAAATCCGAGGACATTGATGAATTGTACGAAATGTTTGAATCCTACTATGAAGGAGAGGACGATTCAATGGAGCTGATGATACATGCCAGGAATTACAATTGGATTACCAAGATCGGAGAGATGGCCAAAGAACAATCCGTCTTTTTTGGCGTCGGAGCAGGTCATCTTGGCGGAAAGAGGGGCGTAATTCAGTTGCTCAAAAATAGTGGCTATACGGTCAGTCCAATTTTAGACTAAAAGATTTTAATTGAATAGTATTGGGTTAATCTGTGATATAACGGGTTAACCCTTTTCTTTTGAGAAGAGACGAATTATCTTGTAGTTATAAAATTTAATTCTTTTCATGTCAAAGATGCTTTCAATATTCCCTACACTTTACACCCAGCAGTTGGAAGAGACGGTCCATTATTACAGGGATGTTCTTGGATTTGTTATTGACGATCATACAGAGGAATGGGGATCTTGTTTTGCCAGAAGAGATGGCGTTGAGCTGATGTTGGCACTTCCAAATGAGCATATCGGCTTTGATGGACCTTCTTTTACAGGATCCATCTATATCCGGTGTACAGGTGTCGTGGAGCTTTGGGAGGCTTACCGGAAAAAAGTAAAAGTTGCATATTCCATCGAGGATTTTGATTATGGTATGCGCGAGTTTGCGATATATGACAACAATGGTTATATGCTTCAATTTGGAGAAATCATTTCGGAAGTATGAGCGCACCCGGCTATACAGTTGTAGACTATATCATAGACCAACCTGAACCTACTGCGAATGTCCTTGGATTTTTACATGATTTAATTACCAGTCATTTTAATGTAACCACGACCATGAAATATCAGATCCCATTTTATGTCGGCAATCATTGGATCTGTTATCTAAATCCAATCAAAAAGGGAGGTGTAGAGTTGGCCTTTGTCCGAGGCAATGAATTGTCGAATTCACAAGGGATACTTAAAAGCAAAGGAAGAAAGATGGTGAGGGGGATCGAAGTGTATAATGTTGAAGATTTCCCTACAGAGGCAATAATCGAAGTCTTTCAAGAAGCCATTATTCTGGATCAGAATGTTCCCTATAAAGGACCTGGAAAGTCTAAATAATAAAATCCATTAACCAATTCATCTTTCCTGTTATTCTATTGGATATTCTACTTTCGCAGCATGAATAGTTTTTTAAAATTAATCCTCAATTGGAAAGTCTTGCTGACCTTGCTGATAATGGTTTTTGTTATCAAAATTGGTTCGGATACTTACAAAGAATATCAATGGGAGCACTACCTTGCTGGATTGGAAGACACAGCTTCTCCCAATGTCGAGATTTTAAAAGATACACTTCAGATTGATTATTTGAGTGAAAAGCGTACCCTCCGTATCTATACGCCTCCCGGTTATCAGGAGGATAGTCTACGATATCCGGTGATCTATTTCCTAGATGGTCAATCGCTTTATAATGAAAAAGTACAGCAAGGTGATGAATGGCAGATCGATGAAGTGATAGACAGTATTACGGCAATGGGTGGGCCCGGAGCGATAGTAGTAGGAATTGACAACTCTAACAAGAGGCTCACGGAGTATAAGCCATTCCTTTCAGAACATGTGCCAAGCGAAAAATCAGTCAGTGGACCTGCACATGCAGATTGGATAGCTACAGATCTTAAGTCCTGGATAGATGAACACTATCGCACCTTACCTAGACCGGAGCATGCGACTATAGGAGGGGCTTCTTTGGGCGGATTGATGTCGTGGTATATGATTACCCATTTTCCGGAAGTATACGGTAATGCTATTGTTTTTTCACCTTCGCTCTGGACCGGAGATCAAGTATATACCTGGCAAGATAAAGTGAATGATTGGTCGGCTAAAAAAGTATTTATAAATGCTGGGGAACTTGAGATGCCAACAGTCGAAAGTGGTAAAAAGCTTCAAGCGTTACTGGCAGAAAAAGGAATGACATTAGAAAATCTCTTGTTTGATGAAGAAGAAGAGGAAGGCCACTGGCATATGACATGGCAGAAAGGTTTTAAGAAATGCTATCCATGGATTATCGAATGATAGGATTAATCCAAATATTGAGTTTTGAATGACTCAAATCTTTCGTGAATTCTGATATGAGCCAGATTATCATCGTCCAGAATCCTTTTCTTCCCTTTCAGCTTATTTTCCAGGGCAAGCTGCAAATATTCAAAAGCTTTGTCAACAGATTCTTCTAGTGAGTAGATACAGGCTTTCATAAAATAGGCCTCACTAAATTCGGGTTGAAGCGCCAATGATTTATCTAGAAATTTCATTGATTCTTGAAGATCAAATTCTTGGAGATTAGATTTTGCTGATTTGAGGTACTTGTCCAGCATTCTTTCTTTGCTGTCTTTTGGATCTATGTCCTTCTTGATGTCAAAAGACATCATAACATCTGAGAGACTTTGAACCACCATGTTGGTAGATTCAAAAGATCCATTCCTATAGATTGAAATTTGAATTTTTATAGGAGCGAGATTGTGTGTTTTGATTTCAACATCATACTGATCTCCTTTATAATCAAAAGTATCGAGCGTGGAAAAACTAGTAATGTTTCTTTTTTGAGTAACGAGTTCGTCATTGACATAGATCATCTCTTTGCCAGTCATTAAAGAGAGCCAAATTTTAAGGATTTCCTGATCATTCCTGTGAACTATCCAGATACCATTGGTATAATCCGCTTTGGATTCTTGAGGCGCGTTGAGGATGTGTTTTGACATCAATTCAAAGTATTCAAACAAAAATGTAAAAAACAAAGGGCGTTGAAAAGTTTTCAGCGCCCTTTGTTTTCTTCTCGTTTGCGATTTTAACCTACTTCTTTTCGGAGCACTTCCAATGGGGATTTATTCACTACCTCACGGCTATTGAGCAAACCGATGAGCACCGTTAATCCGGTAACCAAAATAAATACGATGATGATGGGCCACCAGTTCATCTTAAAGTCCAGTTCCATCTGATATGTGGCCAATAGATAACTTCCGGCAATAGAGAGTATAATTCCAGTTGCAGCCGATAATGCTCCAAGGATAATATATTCCGTCGCGTTGATCTTCATGATCTGCGAACGGCTGGCGCCTAATGTTCTCAGCAGCACGCTTTCTTTGATGCGTTGATACTTGCTTAGGAATAGTGATGATATCAATACGATCAATCCCGTCAGGATGCAGAATATAGCCATGAACTGAATCACATATGAGATCTTATCCAATATCTGTCCTACGGTTCTTAGAATCGTTGTCAGGTCAATGACTGATACATTGGGATATCTTTTCACGACTTCACTACGGTAGGTTCCGGTCAATTGAGGACTTGGGGATTTGGTCACGAGCACGCGAAACTGAGGTGCATTCTCCAAAACGCCCGGAGGAAATACAATAAAGAATCTTGTCGATAGCGATCTGAATTCAATATCTCGTAGACTTCCAAGATAAGTAGTGATCCGGGTACCCTGAACATTCCATATGACTTCATCTCCTATCTCCAGGTTGAGACCTTCCGCGTACCCTTCATCCAAAGAAATATATATTGAATCACCATGTTCAGCAGGAGGCCCGGCAAGACTTCCCTGGACCAAAGTTTCTTCAGATGATAAGGTATCTCTATAAGTCACACGGGCCTCTCGATTAGCAGCCCACCTTCGAACCCTAACTGTAGTATCCTGAAGCCACTCATTCTTGGTTTTGCCTTTCCATTCATCAATCTTCATAGTCACTATCGGTACCCTTTGTATGACAGGCAGATTGTATTCTTCTGTTAATTCCAGAAGACCATCCATCTGATCATATTCGATACCATAGAGGATCATATTAGGCTGATCTCCTTCATCCATACCGGCTACGTTCTGCAATAACAATCCCTGAATGATAAAAAGTGTCGTTAATACAGCCGTTCCTAGCCCCAGAGACACCAATAAGGTTTGTGTTTGGTTATTCGGTCTGAATAAATTCGAAAGCCCTTGACGGAGTACATAATTCCACCTTCTGGGAAAGTATCGTTGCACGCCCCAAATAACTAATTTGGAAACGAGATACAATAAAAAGAAAGCGACCAGAAGTCCAATACAGAAGTATAGCGAAGCCAGGGGATCTTTCGTGACTTGCCACAAGAATCCATAAATGCTAAGGACTATTCCTACATATATGATCCATTTCCAGATGTCCTTACCTGCGAGATCATCACTAAAGGATGCCCGAAGTGTTCTGAGTGGACTGATTTTACGAACAGCAATCAGAGGCAATAATGCAAATAAAATAGTGATAACCAATCCGACCAGAAAACCTTCAATAATGGCTGTCCATGAAATATCCAAAGCAATATCAAAAGGTAAAAAGTCGCTTAATACCAGTGGAAGTAAGACTTGTATTGAAGAACCTAAAGCAACTCCGGCAATCACACTCAATAATCCCAATACGGTTATTTGGATAAAGTAGATGAGGAATGCCTGATTGCCAGACATACCCAAACACCGGAAGACGGCGATTGATGGTATTTTGGATTTGACATATATGAAAACACTACTCGCCACGCCGATACATCCCAGGAGTAGAGAGACCAGGGCAATCAGATTTAAGAAATAATTGAGCCCTTCAAAGGCTTCTGTTAGATCTTCTTTTTGTTCTTCTACAGTTTGCGTTCCGACTGAATTATTTCGCAAAGTCTGACGGTGCTCCTCATCCCATTCATCTGGATCAAAATCTTCAGGTACTTTGAAGAAGTATGAGTAATTGACCAAACTACCAGGCTGCACTAGTTGTGTAGATTCAAGATATGCCTGATCAATATAGATAGTCGGGGCAAAACTTGCCGTCAGACTATTGCTACCAAATCCTGATGTAAGCCTTCCTCCTATTTCAAAAGTCTGATAACCGAGTTTGATCGAGTCTCCAACCGATAGATCAAACTGAAACATCATTGCATCATCGACGATTGCAATTGGTTCGGTCCTGAATTTATTGGTAGCATCCTCCGGGTCTGTGCCTATCATTCCATAAAATGGAAAATCTCCCTCTATCGCCCTTATCTGAACAAACTGACTAACATTTTTTTCGGGAAGTAAGGACATGGAGAACAGCTGCATTTCGCTCGCCCTTTCACCCGGTATTGAATCCAGCAGTCCTTTCACTTCATCGCTTAGGGGTAGCCGATTTCTCTGAACAACCAGGTCTGCACCTATAGTGGATGCAGCTTGTCGGTCTATATCCTTGACTACACTATAGTTAAAAGAATTGATGGCAACCAATGCCGTAATTCCAAGAATAATGGAAGACATGAACAATAGCAGTCTTCCCCTATTCTTGCGACTATCTCGAAGAGCGGTTTTGGCAAGAAATTTAAAGTCGGCCATAATTTTTTATTCCGGCTTTCTGTCGGCGACGACTTTGCCTCCTTTTAGTTGAATAATTCGGTTTGTTTTGTTTGCTAACTCCATGTCATGCGTCACTATAATTAAGGTTGTTCCTTTTTCCTGATTTAAAGCAAAGATCAGATCTTCGACGCTTTGACTTGTATCCTCATCCAGATTACCAGTTGGTTCGTCTGCAAAAAGAATCTTAGGGCTGTTGCTAAACGCCCTTGCCAGTGAGACTCTTTGTTGTTCACCTCCGGAAAGTTGAGAAGGATAATGATCCAGCCTGTCTTTTAGCCCAACTCGTTCCAGAAGATCAGTAGCAATCGATTCTGCTTGTTTCATTCCTTGCAATTCCAGAGGAATCATTACATTTTCCAGCGCGGTGAGTGTTGGAATCAATTGAAAATTCTGAAAGATAAACCCAACATGTTTATTTCTGATTTCTGCTCTTTCATCTTCTGAAAGATCATTTAGCATCGAGTCATACAAGTGTACCGAACCGGTAGAGGGTTTATCGAGTCCCGCACAAAGGCCAAGCAAGGTGGTCTTTCCACTGCCTGAAGGTCCTACTATGGCAACAGATTCACCAGGCTCAATACTTATATTGATATCATCAAGTACTGTTAGACTTCGTGACCCACTGGTATATGTTTTCGACAGTTCGTCGACTTTTAGTGCTGCTTGCATTAATTTCGTTCAATATTTGATACAATAGTAAGTAATACTTGACCATTTTGTTTAGATACAGTGTTCATCATTATACGAATGCCATTATCTATGCGCCTAAAGTGATTCACTTTGGGTTGAAATCATCAATCTAATAAAACCTACTTTTGTTATTACGGATATTTTAAAGACCAGATATGCTAATAAGAACCGTTATTACATTTACTTTTTTCCTTTGTTTTTGCTGTTGTTCAGAAGCTCCAAAAGAAGACCAAAAGAATATCCGGAGTGATGAAGAGATCAATACGGAAAAAACGATACCTGAAGACACCCAATATGAAAGTTATGAGAAATTCATACTCTTTTTTGGTAATAGCCTTTCGGCGGGATACGGTTTGAAAGAAGGCGAATCATTTCCTGATCGCATACAGGAGAGACTCGACAGTCTCGGATATCGATATAAAGTAGTGAATGCAGGAGTAAGCGGAGAAACCACCGCAGATGGAGCTGGACGAATAAACTGGGTACTCGGGCAGGACATAGATATCTTTGTATTGGAATTAGGTGGTAATGACATTTTGCGAGGACTAGATATCAATTATACAGAGAAGAATTTGAGAACTATCATTGAAAGTGTAAGAACAAAAGATCCAGAAATCAAGATCATCCTGGCTGGAATGCAATCACCACCAAATATGGGAGAAGCATATTCCAAAGCTTTGGCTGATCTTTATCCCAGGCTAGCAAATGAATACGACGTTGGGCTAATTCCATTTCTTCTGGATATCGTTGGTGGTAATCCGGAATTCAATCAACCAGATGCCATACATCCAAATGTTGAAGGCGCAAAAATAGTGGCCAATACCGTCTGGAAGACCTTGGTATCATATCTTGAAAAGGAGAACTGATATTACCAAAAGTAGCCATCTGTCTGGAAGGTCTTATTTGGTGTAATTTATTTTACTTTTGTTGAGCTGATAGTAATCAAGAAAGAACTATAATTTATGAAGTGCAAATCTGTCTATGTGGTCGGAATAGTGATGTTTATGGTGGGATGTTCAGCAGGCAACAATGGCGACTGGAAAGCGCACAATTTGCTTAGGTATGATTTGCCTATATCCATCATGGCACCGGATAGTGTTATTGTCACTTCTGATAACTTATTGTTTACTAAAGACGTGACCGTAAAAGGAGCTTTGGAGGAGGGATACAATGTCCAGATTTTTTCTTCAGAAGCGAGCACATTGGATCCGAAGGTCATCAAAACGCAGCAGCTGGCTGATGTAAAGACCAATCCCTATTTCAAAGAACTGATCAAAGATGAAGATCAGGGATTTATTTACAGGACAGAGATTGATTCAGTGAATATCAACTATGGCTTTAAGTGGATCAAGGTGCAGGGAGACAATGAGTTTGTTTTTCAGAATGGCATCGGGCGCTTTTTTACACTTGAAGAAGTGGAAAAGATGTATGATGCTTGTAAAGGACCCAAGAAATAGTTTGGTCGATCACTGCGAACAAGACCTTTATTTTTTGGTCTATATCATAGAAAAGAAACGATCATTAATTATTAAAACAAAGCAGTATGGCATTCAAATTACCAGATTTACCCTATGCACATGATGCATTGGAACCATATATCGATGGGCGAACAATGGAAATTCATCATGGCAAACATCATAATGGATATACCACCAAACTCAATGCAGCGATTGAAGGCACCGACCTTGAAGGAAAGACGATTGAAGAAATCCTGGCCAGTGTATCGCAACAAAGTACTGCGGTAAGAAATAACGGAGGTGGTTTCTATAACCATTGCTTGTTTTGGGAGGTTATGGAACCAAATGGAGGAGGAGAGCCCTCAGAACGTATGAATATCAGAAAGGCCATCGATCGCGATTTTGGAACTTTTGATGCATTCAAGGATCAATTCTCTAAAGCAGCAGCTACCAGATTTGGATCAGGATGGGCATGGTTGGTTGTAGATGGTAATGACAAACTTCACGTTTCGTCGACTCCTAATCAGGACAATCCGCTAATGGATATCGCAGATGTAAAAGGTACACCCATTTTGGGACTCGATGTTTGGGAACATGCATATTATTTACATTATCAAAATAGAAGACCTGACTATATCAAAAACTTTTTCAATGTGATCAATTGGGAAGTAGTCACAAAGAAATACAATGATGCCAATGAAGGGGCATCGAGCTTATAGAAGCATATCGAAACCAAAATGAATTTGCCAGGCTGATACAATCAACAGCCTGGCTTTTTTGTTGTTAGGAAACCTGGAAAGGGGACATAGTTATAGGTAATATCAAGTATCTTTGCGGCATCTTCAAAGTATAGAAATCAATCATCAGCATGGCAAAGAAATCAGTAAGAAAAGAAAAGGACTCAATAGGGTATATTAATGTACCCATCGATGCATATTGGGCAGCACAAACACAACGCTCAGCTCTGAATTTTAAAATTGGGGGGCACAAAATGCCAGTTGAAATTATTTATGCTTTTGCATATTTGAAAAAAGCAGCTGCATTAACCAATGCCGAACTTGGTGTATTGACCAAAAAGAAAGCACGTCTCATTGGTAAAGTTTGTGATGAGATCTTGAAAGGCAAACTGGATGATCAATTTCCGCTTGTGGTTTGGCAGACCGGATCTGGTACGCAGTCGAATATGAATGTCAATGAAGTAGTCGCCAATCGAGGCCATGTACTTAGTGGTGGAAGCCTGGATGATAACACCAAATATCTTCACCCTAATGATGATGTAAATAAATCACAATCTTCAAATGATACTTTTCCCACCGCTATGCACATCGCTGCATATGCCATATTGATGGAAGTCACACTTCCTGGAATTCAGAAATTGAGAGACACCCTGGATTCGAAAGCTAAGGCATATAAGAAAGTCGTGAAGATTGGTAGAACCCATTTTATGGACGCCACGCCTTTGACTGTAGGTCAGGAGTTAAGTGGATTTGTATCCCAATTAGATCATGGCATGTCGGCCATAAAGAATTCATTAAAACACCTTTCAGAATTAGCGTTAGGAGGAACTGCTGTAGGTACCGGACTGAACACACCAAAAGGATATTCCAGATTGGTTGCAAAGCATATAGCGGCATTGACAGGTTATCCTTTCGTTACTGGTAAAAATAAATTTGAAGGTCTGGCTGCCCATGATGCTATTGTTGAAGCACATGGTGCGTTGAAAACCGTGGCTGTATCATTGATGAAAATCGGAAATGACATTCGGATGTTGGCCTCAGGACCAAGGTGTGGAATAGGAGAATACAGGATACCAGCCAATGAACCGGGGTCTTCTATCATGCCAGGAAAAGTGAATCCCACACAGGCCGAAGCGCTTACAATGGCTATGGCCCAGGTTATTGGGAATGACGTAACCATCAATGTCGGCGGCATGAATGGACATTTTCAATTGAATGTCTTTAAACCTGTAATGATCTTCAATTTTCTAATGTCAGCACAGTTGATCGGAGATGCATGCATTAGCTTTAATGACAACTGTATCGCCGGACTAGAACCCGACCAGGTTCGCATCAATGATCTGCTGAACAGATCTTTGATGCTGGTGACGGCCTTAAATACAAAAATTGGTTATGACAAGGCAGCTGAGATTGCCAAGAAAGCCTATAAAGAAGGAACGACTTTGAAGGAAGCTGCGCTGAAATTGAAGTACCTCACTTCTCAGGAATTTGATGATTGGGTGGATCCTTCCGATATGATATAGATCTTCCAGGAACTTATTCACTGAAGATTTAACAGAAAAGTATTCGGATTAGGAGGGTTTGTATAATATTTTCTACAGACTACTATGTAGAAGATTAT
>JAHHJQ010000237.1 GCA_018680005.1 Bacteroidia bacterium
ACCACACTCAATCCACCTTCAAACCCACACTGCACTCCGCCAACCACACTCAATACACCTCCAAACCCACACTGCACTCCGCCAACCACACATACAGCACTCTGCATACCTCTAATTGCACACCATACTAAGCACTCCGTCGACCACCAACCAGACTTATCACAGCTTTAACCGCATTCTGCACACCGCCAATCGCCAACCGCACTCCGCCAACAACCAACCACACTCAACATACCTCCAACCGTACACAGCAGACAGCAAATAGCACACCGCCTGCCGCACTCCGCACTCCACTAACCGCAAGCCGCACACTGCACATCACACACCTCGAACCGCACTCCGCCAACCGCACTCCGCCAACCGCACACCGTACTCTACCAACCTCACCCCAAACCTTCAACTCCTCAACTCTTCAACTCCTCAACTCCTCCCTCAATCTCCCCATAAACTCATTATAATTCACCTCAATCGTATGCCTTTTCTCTTTGAGGAATAACCTTTCTATCTCATCCGAATCTTGTTCGGCCAACGCAGCAATATTCTCAGGCATTGTCCACTTACCAGAGATATATTTTGCAGCCAATCGGGCTTGTGCGTCACTCGCTGGCCAGATTGCGCCCTGGGGTTGAAAGAGTCCGATAAAAATCAAGCTGGGATGAGTAGGATGAAACATACGCAGGTAGAGCGGTACCCGATCAGCATCAGAGTAATCCAGGAAGTTTGGATCGAAGAAAGGTGTGGCTATTTTGTAACCGGTAGCGAGGATGATGGTATCATAATCTTCGGTTTGACCATCTGTGAATTGAACTGCATGCTTATCAAAAGACTCAATACCACGTCTGGGATGAACCTTGCCGTGACGAATCTTGTAGAGGAGTTCAGAATTGACAGTAGGGTGGCTGTCGGTGGGGCCATGTTTCGGAGTAAGAAGACCGTAATTTTTATAGGATCCAACCTGCAGGTATAATCCTAGTTTTTGAAAGAAGCCTCTCATAAAGCGAGGTAACTTTTCCGTCGTCTCGTTGAAGATGTCGGTCGGTTTCCCCATCATGAATTTGGGGATTACATATTGCGCATGCCGTTGACTGATGGCAACGAAATCAGCGACACGGCTGATCTCAACAGCACAATCACATGCACTGTTTCCCATTCCTACAATCAGTACCCTTTGATCTTTAAAAGGTGCACTGGTTTTGTATTCATGACTATGCATGATCTTTCCGGAAAAATGGCCTGAAAATTCAGGAATCCTTGGTTCAGAATGATGCCCATTGGCGACCAGCAAGAAGTCGAATTTTTCAGGATTGCCATTTTCTGGAGTAATGGTCCATGTTTCGTTTTGATTCTTTACTACTGAACTGACTTTGGTATTGAAACGGATATATTGTTCAATGTCAAAGGTCTGAGCATAGGATTGGAAGTATGCCAATAGTTGTGTGTGAGAAGGATAGTCGGGGTAATGTTCCGGCATCGGGTAGTCCAGGTATTCTGACAATTTTTTCGAAGAAATGATATGAGTTGTTTCACAAACACTGGAATGTGAGATCTTTGGTGAAAAGATCCAATTCCCACCAATCTGATCATTTTGTTCAAAGCAGACGAGATTAGTTAATCCTGCTTCTGCAAGGTTTTTTATGGTGGTGATGCCAGAGCACCCGGCTCCGATAATGGCGATTCTTGGATTGTCTTTCTGCACTTGAGCTTATTCTTCAGGATGGCTTTGCCAGATGACATTCATGATCAGCCACTTACCGTCGATCTTGGCCAGGTGCATATAGTCAATACCCCATACCGCTGTAAGTTTGGCACTTGCTGTGCGGTCGTTGATGTCATAGATGTCTATTTCTTTGACTGAATCTTCATCGGCACTCTTTCCGTCTGTATTCCACCTTGCGGATAGGCTTACAAGTTGTTCGTAAGTCATATTGAGGTTGTCCCGGTATTCTCCTGTCTTGGGATCCTTCCAATAACCAATTTTTCGAAGATTAGGAGAGACACTACGTTCCATCCTTGTTGAATCGACGAGGTATAGTGCTTCAACATAGTCGAGTATAGCAGATTCTACCGCTGTATATTCTGACGTAATTTCTATATTGCTTTCTGCCTTGCTTTCAGAAAAGAATGCATCCTGGGCTTGTGTTAAATGGCAGGATAAACTTAGAAACAGTATTAAAAGTGATTGTTTTGTCATCAGATATTTTTCTTTAAAGATATAGATATTATAGAATGCTATTGGATCATTCTAATCCCTTTATGTTATGCTTTGGTATATTTGAATGAGTTCATAACTATGAACTATGTTTATCCAAAATTATATTTTATGTATAGGATGCCTATATATCTATCTGCATTGTTTTCAATATCGATATTCATATCATGTACTGGTCAAGGTGATATAGTCTTAGATGGCTCACCAAATTTCGTTTTCCAGGACAGTAAGGATAATTATTGGTTTGGTCTCGTTGGGAATGGAGTATACAAATCGGATGGTCAGCATAATCATCACTTCACTATGAAACATGGATTATGCAGCAACACAATATTGGGAATTCAGGAAGATATGAATGGTAATTTATTATTTGAAAGTGCTGATTGTATGAGTAAGTATGATGGGAAGACATTCAAAGACCTTGAGATCATTGATACTCCAGCAACACATAGTGATTGGAAACTGGAAACCGGTGATCTCTGGTTCCGGATGGGCTGGAATAATGATGGTCCATTTCGTTACGATGGCGACAAACTATATGCG
>JAHHJQ010000246.1 GCA_018680005.1 Bacteroidia bacterium
CAACCAATCATATATTCATGAAAGTTTACACTCAACCGCTTGTTGCTACATTTCTGATTGCCTTCTTTCTTATCCTGGAAGCATGTTCAGTTAATCCAGTCACTGGCAAGAAGGAGGTTATGTTCGTCTCCGAACAACAAGAAATTGCTATGGGACAGCAGGCGGATCCGAGCATCGTTGCACAATTTGGTCTTTATGAAAATGAAGGTCTTCAGAATTTTATAAATACAAAAGGTCAGGAGATGGCCGCCATAAGTCATCGAAGTCACCTTAATTATGAATTTAAGATTTTGAATTCTCCTGTAGTCAATGCCTTTGCTGTACCTGGAGGTTACGTGTATTTTACAAGAGGAATTCTTGCGCACTTTAATAATGAAGCGGAGTTTGCAGGAGTATTGGGGCATGAGATTGGCCATATTACTGCCAGACATAGCGCAAAACAACAGACACAAGCAACGCTTGGTCAGATCGGATTGATCGGTGCTGTAGTTCTGAGTCCAACCTTGGCATCTATGGGACAATCCTTATCACAGGGTCTTCAATTACTGATGTTAAAATATGGAAGAGATGCCGAAAGTCAATCCGATAGACTGGGTGTGGAGTATTCAACAAAGATTGGATATAATTCTTCTCATATGGCCAACTTCTTTAAGACCCTGGCCAGAATGCGGGAGGCTAGTGGTCAAGAAATTCCAACGTTTGCTTCGACACATCCAGATCCTATAGACAGATTTGATAATGTACACAGGTTAACTCAGGAATGGCAAACTAAATTAGGTGTGAGTGCCGAAAGCTTAACAGTGAACCGGGATCAATATCTAGGAATGATAGATAACCTTATGTATGGAGAAGACCCACAGGAAGGTTATGTAGCTGATGGATATTTTTTCCATCCTGGATTAAAATGGTATTTTCCAGTGCCTAGAGGCTGGAAAGTGAACAATTCACCTCAAGCTGTTCAAATGTATCCGGAAGACGGAAAAGCATTGGTTACGCTTACCCTTGGCCAGGGGAATTCTCTGGAGGAGGTGGCCCAAAAAGTTGTTGAGCAAAACAAATTGCAGGTTAGGGAATCTCAGCGAGTTACTATAAATGGATTACCTGCAATCGCAATGGTAAGCCAGGCTCAGATGGAGCAGCAAGGACAACAGCCGGTTAACCTTGGTGTTGTGACTTATTTAATTCAGTACAATAACCTCATTTACAATTTTACAGGATTGTCTACGGAACAGGATTTCAATGCTTATTTCACATATCTGGCTACTCCACCAAAAGGATTTGCCGAACTGCGTGACAGCAGAAGAATCAATGTCTTTGCCGAAAGGATTAAGGTTCGACAAGTGAATAGGTCAGGAACACTTCAACAACATCTTCAATCCTTTGGTGTACCACAATCCAGACTGGAAGAAGTTGCTGTTCTGAATAGTATGCTCTTGTCAGATCAAGTACCAGCGGGTACAATGATCAAAACAATTGTAAAGGGTAGCTCATAGCACGAAAAACTACAGAACCCAACTAGAAAGGCTTTTGTTATCAATCGAAATTCAGTACGTGCCAAGGGCAACATGGTGAAGGTATACCAAGATATTTCTGAGATAAGTTGATTCACAAAAAACCCGAATTAACTTGTAATCCGGGTTTTTTGTAATTCCATTGGTTGTGCTCTGCAGTTATACACTTTCTTCGCTACCTACCATGGAAGAGAAGTAATCTCTATTCATCGCTGCGATATTCGCTATTGAAATTTCTTTTGGACATTCAACTTCACAAGCACCAGTGTTTGAACAATTTCCAAATCCTTCCAAATCCATTTGCGCTACCATTTTTTGAACTCTAATTGTCGCTTCGGTTTTACCCTGAGGGAGTGAATTCAAGTGATTGACTTTAGCCGAAGTAAATAACATGGCCGACGCATTAGGGCATGCCGCTACACAAGCACCACATCCGATACAAGCTGCAGAATCAAAAGCATCTGCTGCTACGGCTTGTTCTATTGGAATGGCATTTCCATCAGGTGCTTGTCCGGTATTTACGGAAATGTATCCACCAGCTTGGATAATTCTGTCAAAAGCAGAGCGGTCCACAACTAAATCCTTGATGATTGGGAAAGACTTTGCTCGCCAGGGTTCAATAACAATAGTATCACCATCATTAAATACACGCATGTGCAATTGACATACAGTTGTCCCTTTTGAAGGACCATGGGGTCTACCATTGATAACCATATTACAGGTACCACAAATCCCTTCCCTACAGTCGTGTTCAAAGGCTACCGGATCTTTTTTTTGAGAAATGAGTTCTTCATTCAGCACGTCGATCATTTCTAAAAAAGACATGTGCTCGTTGGCAGTAACCATATGCTCTTCAAAGTAACCTTTGTCATTAGCGCTTTTTTGCCTCCAAACCTTAAGTTTTAATTTCATTGCTATGCGTATTAATAGGTCACTACAGAATAATATCTGGGACCGCGATAATGTTCTTTAAATTTCCTATTTGTAGCTTCTTGTTTTAAGTTCTACGTTGTCGAATTGTAATTCTTCTTTATGTAACTGATGATTGCCATCATCTGACCAGCTCCATGCCGACACATATGTATAATTCCCATCATCTCGTTTGGCTTCTCCTTCTTCCGTTGCATATTCTTCTCTGAAGTGACCACCGCAAGATTCTTTTCTATCAAGGGCATCATGCATCATGATCTCTCCTAATTCCATAAAGTCAGCAACTCTGGCGGCCTTCTCCAATTCCGGGTTGAATTCATCAGCTGAACCCGGAACAAAAACATCTTTATAAAATTCTTCCCTTAAAGCCTTTATAGTTTCGATTCCTTTCTTTAATCCTTCTTCATTTCTTGACATACCACAGTTTTCCCAAACGATCTTTCCTAGTCGCCGGTGAAAGCTTTCTACAGACTGATTGCCTTTGATGTTCATTAATGTATTAAGACGATTCGAGACGTCATTTTCTACTTCTTTGAATTCAGGAGCGTTGGGATTAAATGCTGGGGTACGAATTTCATCTGCAAGGAAAGTTCCTACCGTATACGGCAATACAAAATAACCATCCGCCAGCCCCTGCATTAATGCGGAGGCACCCAATCGATTTGCTCCATGATCTGAAAAATTGGCTTCACCACAACAGAATAACCCAGGTACATTGGTTTCGAGATTATAGTCTACCCAAAGACCCCCCATGGTATAATGCACTGCCGGAAATATCTTCATCGGCATCTTGTAGGGATTCTCACCTGTAATCTTCTCGTACATCTGAAAAAGATTGCCATACTTATTCTCTACAACAGCTTCACCCATCTGAATGATGGTTTCTTTAGATGTCTTGTCGGGATCCATTCCTTTGGTATTAGCAGCAGATCGTCCATATCGCTCTATGGCAGCTGCAAAATCAAGATATACCGCGAGACCGGTTGGATTCACACCAAATCCATCATCACAAGCTACTTTTGCTGCTCGGGAAGCGACATCCCTGGGAACCAGATTTCCGAACGCAGGATATCTTCTTTCCAGATAGTAGTCCCTATCTTCTTCCGGAATATCCAGTGCGGTTTTACTTCCTTCTCTTATTGCTTTTGCATCATCTAGATTTTTTGGAACCCAAACCCGACCATCATTTCTGAGAGACTCTGACATCAAGGTCAATTTGGACTGATATTCCCCTGATACAGGTATGCATGTCGGATGTATTTGTGTGTAACAAGGATTTGCCATTAATGCCCCTCTTCTTACGGCTCTCCAGCCTGCACTAACATTACACGTCATTGCATTGGTAGATAGATAGTAGACATTACCATACCCTCCGGTACAAAGCACTACGCAATGTGCCGCATGTCTTTCCAATTCTCCTGTGAGTAGATTTCTTGCTATTATTCCTCTTGCTTTCCCATCAATTTTTACAACGTCCAGCATTTCATGCCGGTTATACATTTTGACTGTTCCAAGAGAGATCTGTCTGCTTAATGCTGAGTAAGCACCGATTAAGAGCTGTTGACCTGTCTGTCCTTTTGCATAAAATGTCCTGGATACCTGCACACCGCCAAATGATCTATTGGCCAAAAGACCACCATATTCTCGGGCAAACGGAACGCCCTGAGCTACACATTGGTCGATAATATCTCTACTGACTTCAGCTAGCCTGTGGACATTGGCTTCCCTTGATCTGTAGTCCCCGCCTTTTATAGTATCATAAAACAAACGATGTACACTATCGCCATCGTTTTGATAGTTTTTGGCGGCATTGATACCTCCTTGAGCTGCTATACTATGTGCTCGTCTGGGGCTGTCATGAAAAGTAAAACATTTGACCTGGTATCCTAACTCACCTAGTGAAGCTGCTGCTGCAGCTCCGGCTAAACCAGTGCCTACGACGATCACTTCTAACCTTCTTTTATTATTCGGTGCAACAAGAGGCATGCTGCTCTTATAGGAAGTCCACTTGTCTGCTAATTTACCTTGGGGAACTTTATTTTCTAATACCATATTTCTTGATATTGCTCTTATTTAAAAAAGTAGAACCATACGGGGATAATCGCAAACCCCAGAGGAACAAGAATTGAATAGATCTTACCTAAGCTCTTGATGAATGGCGTATATTTTTTATGATTCAAACCAAGGCTTTGAAATGCACTTTGAAACCCATGATTGAGGTGGAAAGCGATTACCAGCATACTAACCACATAAAAGATAACAAAGTAGATATTCTTAAAAGCTTCATACACCGGGGTATACAAATCATTGACCGCATCTTGACCGGCATATTCAACCATATCCAGAGCACCGGTCTTCATTTTGAACCAAAATTGCACCATATGAATCACGATAAACACAAAGATGATAATTCCAAGAGGTCCCATATTTCGAGAAGCCCAGGAAGCATTTTGATTAGTTTTTACAGCGTATCGTGACTTTTTGGCAGATCTGTTCTGAAGCAGCAGAACTATACCCTGTATAGTGTGAAGTACTATAAATAGATATAATCCGTATGATACCGTCTTGATCAGTGGATTGGAGGTCATGAACTTGGCATAAATGTTAAATGACTCCCCTCCATCGTTGGAAAGTAATTGTAAATTACCCACCAAATGAACGATTAGAAATAAAATGAGGAAGATACCGGTAAGGCTCATCACCAGCTTTTTTCCGATCGAAGAGGTGAAGAGTTTAGTAATCCATTTCATAGATGATCTGTTGAATTTTTCGGAGCTACGAAGCTACAATTTGCAGTAATGATAAACACCAATTTCGAAATAGGACTATTTGTTTAAAATAATTCTAAATACTCCAACATGAAACTAAAAACACTATGCTAAAAATCAAAAATCAGCAATTTGAAATTTTCCTTAACTCATTTCCTAAGATAGAGCTCCCCATTACACTTACAGAAGATTTGAGCGTAACATTTAGTGCAGAAAACAAACCGCTAAGAGATAAAGATATTGCTGCCTTCATTCATAGCATAGATAATCACATAGATGAATATACTGAGTATATACCCTGTTTTAGGATACCGGATACCCCGCATTTTCATGCAGTTGTGTTTTGGAAGGCTATGTTGATGGAAAATAAATATGTGCTGGCGGTCTACACAATAGATGGCCAGCCATTAGACGCAAAGGTACTTTCGATAACCAAGCATAGTTCTCTTGGTATTGCTAGGTCCGTTGCTACAATCGATGAAGACTGGAATATCTTAATTGCTAAAGGTGTTGAAGAGGTCAATGACGCTTATGATCCAAATTCGAGTAAGATCTTATGTTTGGAAATCAATCCAGAAGGTAAAATTGTTCCTGTAGAATAAACCCATAATGAACAGTCCTCATGGCTAGAAAAAGAAAATTCTCAAAAGGGATAAAGGTAGATAGTCGAAAACTTCAGAGCATCATCTTCAATACGATGAAAAGAAATCCGAAGCAACGATACCATGCCAAACAATTAATAAAAAAGCTCAAGATTAAGAATAGTCCGGATTCAGTTAATCATGCTTTGATTCAATTGGCCAATGAAGGTCGGATTAATTTTCTTCCCAACGGTAAATACAAATTTAGAAAGGGATCAACATTCAAGGAGGTTGGACTACATCTAAAAGGGATAGTGGATATGACCATGTCTGGAGCAGCTTTTGTGATTTGTGAGGATTCCGTTGAGGACATTTATGTACCGCGCGCTCACGTGAATGGAGCATTGAACAACGACGAAGTAGAAGTGAGCCTGCTCTACAGAAAAACTGGTAGGCGACCTGAAGGAAAAATTATCAATATTCTCAAAAGGTCCAGGGATACTTTTATAGGAGACCTTTATCGCAAAGGAAAAAAAGCATATGTCATCCCTACGAATCCAACAATTCCAATGCGAATAAACATCAGCGCAAAAGATCTGAATGACGCAGAGGATGGGATGATCGTTGTCACGAAGATTACCCATTGGCCCAATGCGTCTTATCCGGATGCCCAAGGTAAGATTCTAACCACACTTGGTGAATTGGGTGACAATGATTCCGAAATGAAGTCTATTCTGGTTGAAAATGGCTTTGATTGGGAATTCCCGGAAAAGGTATTGCGTCAGGCGAATCAGATTCCTTCCGAGATCACAGATGGGGATATTGCTGAAAGAAGAGATATGCGCGACATATTTACCATTACAATTGATCCGGTAGATGCAAAGGATTTTGATGATGCATTATCTATAGCATACTTGCCCCAGGGTGATATAGAAGTGGGTATTCACATTGCGGATGTTACACATTATGTCAAACCAAATACTGTTTTGGACAAGGAGGCGTATCAAAGATCTACCTCAGTATATCTCGTAGATCGTGTCATTCCTATGCTCCCTGAAAGATTAAGTAATGAATTGTGTTCTCTGAGACCCAATGAAGATAAGCTCACCTTTTCAGCCATCTTCACATTCAATGAACATCACAATGTGATTAATGAATGGTATGGCAGAACGATTATCCATTCGGATAATCGATTTACATATGAGGAAGCACAGACCGTAATTACGGCCAAAACAAGACGAGGAAAATTTGCAAAGGAATTGAAAGATCTAAACGAGATTGCTAGTCATCTCAGAAAGAAAAGATTTAAAAACGGATCCATAGCCTTTGAGTCTGATGAAGTAAAAATTACATTGGATGAAAACAATAAGCCAACAGGTGTAGAAGTTAAGAAACGATTTGATGCTCACATGCTGGTCGAAGACTTCATGCTTTTTGCCAATAAAGGAGTTGCCAATTACATTAAGAGCAAAGCCAAAAATGTTGAAATCCCGTTTATCTACAGGATACATGATGAACCAGATCAGGATAAGGTAATTGATCTTGCAATGTATGCCAGAGAACTTGGAGTAGACATGGATGTCAAGTCTTTAAAATCAACGGTAGATTCTATCAATCAATTGACTGAGGCTGCAAAAACCAATGACGCATTAAGACCGCTACTACCCTTGGCCATAAGATCTATGGCAAAAGCCGCCTATAGTCCGAACAACATTGGTCATTTTGGTCTCGGGTTTGAAAACTATGGTCACTTCACTTCTCCTATTCGACGATATAGTGATGTGCTTGCACATAGGATACTAGCGAGGAATCTGAAAGGAACACATCGTATGGATAAATCAATACTTGAAGCTCAGTGCAAACATATTTCCGCACAGGAACGTGCAGCAATCGCTTCCGAGCGAGAATCTGTCAAGTTTAAATTAGCGGAATATATCAATGAGTATATAGGCGATGTGTTTGATGGACGTATTACAGGAATTATCGAAAAGGGCATATTTGTTGAAATATCGGATGTACTTGCCGAGGGATTATTGAGTTTTGACAAATTTGGAGAACCATTTAACCTTCAAAGCTTCAAGGCGGAGGGCATGCGTTCAGGAACTGTGTTGCGAATGGGAGATCCGATAAAGGTACGGGTGATCAATGTGGATATACCCAGACGACAGATAGACTTGGATCTTGGAGAGTAAACTAATTATTGATCGAACCTGAATCTAGATATATTTAATGCTATCAAGATATCTTTCTTATCCAATTGGTTTTATTGCGGCAGTCCTGATTGGAATAGCGATTTTTCAGGATCTCACTTTTCTTGCTCTTCTTGGTTCTTTCTTAATTATTGTTGTCATTGGGATCTATTTCTTTAGTGACCAGATCGATTGGTGGTGGTATCAAAAACACCCTCCACGGGTAGAAGCCAGAATGCGAGAATTGTTTGCCCAAAGACTTTCATTTTATCAGCAATTGTCACCTGAAGACAAGCAAAAATTTGAAACCAGGGTAGAGCTTTATGTAGAAGCCAATGAATTTATTCCGAATGGCTGGCAGTCGATCCCCTATGATATTCAATGCTGGGTGGCATCTTGTCCGGTTATGCTGACTTTTGGACGTGACGATTATTTACTTAGTGAATTTGAACGTGTAGTAATTTATCCACATTCATTTCCTTCTCCTCAGTTTCCGAATCAATTGCATGCCTCAGAAATATATCAGGAGGATGGAGTGCTTCTATTTTCCTCGGAGAAGCTACTTCCGGGAATCATGCAATCCAGAGCATACTACAATATCGGTCTCCATGAATATGCCAAGGTCTTTCAATTGATGTATCCCGATTACGATTATCCTGACGAATTAGATTGGGAAATATTTGCACAAATTGCCGGGTATGATCAAAAGAAGCTATTGGAATATCTCGGGATGCAGAATATTTCAGCCTGGTCGGTCCTTGTCAATTTGTTTTTTGCATTTCCGGAGGAGATGCTCCAAAAAATGCCCCAAGCCTATCAGAAGGTAAAGATGGTCCTGAATTACTAGGTTTATGAGCAACTAGCTCAAACTTTCTTAAATGACCAAAGAAGCTCAATGACAGCTATTGACTCTAAGTTAGTTATGGTGTGTTTTCAAATCTACCAGGCTATTCCTATCGACTCCAATTCGGCTTGATCGACGTTGGTAATTCTTCTGTTTTCAGCATCCCAACCGACAATTTTGCCAAGACGATAGGCAATTGTTGACATATAGGCCGACATGGTTTCTTCAAATCCTTCTTCTATACCGCAACTTTCACATCGGGATAACAGGACTCCGCTGTGCTCCTCCTTCAAATGGTCTTAGAACAGGGATTAAATGAGTCATTCAAGTAGATTTGGAATTAAGGAATTCTCTCAGCATTAGGCGAAGGGGTCTTTTGCAAATGGTAGTTTTAAAATATGACGCTCGTCTCAGGGTGTCTTTCGGGGAAAGATGTGCATTGTGTCCAGCTTCATATCAAGATTTCACCACACACGGCGCGCTATGTAGGCGTACAAAGCAAAAGGACCTCGTTCTTTGCGAACGAAGTCCTTCATGGCGCTCCCTCAAGGACTTGAACCTTGGACCCTCTGATTAACAGTCAGATGCTCTACCAGCTGAGCTAAGGAAGCGTTTGCTTTTATAAGCGGATGCAAATGTAGGTCATTATCTCATTTTGTGCAACAAGTAAATTGATGAATATGTTAGCTTTCTTCACTTGTTTTTTCTTCTTCCACTGCTTCAACAAGCATATCCCGATCTTTTAAAAAATTGAACCACTTAATAATTTTAGAGATATCATTTGGTTTTACACGATCTTCATCAAAATCATTGAGTACAGATCTGAAGTAGTCTTCCAACTCATCTGCGGGTGATTTTGGAGGGATGGCAGGGT
>JAHHJQ010000249.1 GCA_018680005.1 Bacteroidia bacterium
AATCCAACTTGCCTACTTTGCCATTTGTAAATTCAGATGATGTGAAAGTTGGGGAATGGGTATTGGCTGTGGGTAATCCTTTTAGCCTCAATTCAACGGTCACTGCCGGTATCATAAGTGCTAAAGCACGGAACATCAATATCCTCAGAGAGCAGTTTGCTGTGGAGAGTTTTATCCAGACTGATGCTGCTATCAATCCGGGAAATTCCGGTGGTGCATTGGTCAATCTGGATGGTAGATTGGTCGGGATCAATACGGCCATTCAAACCCGAACAGGGACATATAACGGATACGGTTTTGCAGTGCCCTCAAATATTGTAAGCAAGGTCATAGAAGATCTTATAGAATTTGGTACCGTCCAAAGAGGTGTATTAGGAGTGATGATTCGATCTATTGACGGGAGACTGGCCGAAGAAAAAGATCTGGATATGACTGAAGGTATCTTTGTAGATAGCCTCCTGGAAAATAGTGCGGCAGGAGAGGCCGGTATTCGACCGGGTGATGTAATCATAAAAGTTAACGACATGGAAGTCAAATCTTCACCCGAGTTACAGGAGATTATAGCACGATACAGACCAGGGGACAAAGTAAAGCTTGGCATTATTAGAAAAAGCAGAAATCTGGATATCGATGTAACCCTTGGGAATCTCAACCGATCCATATCCGCGGTCTCAAACGAACATAAGGGGATGCTGAACAAATTGGGTATAGCCGTGGATGAAGTCGATTCAAAACTGGCGGATCGTTTGAAAATCCGATCGGGTATTAGAATTACGAATATATATTCCGGTAGAATATCCAGGGAAACCAAAATCAGAGAAGGATTTATCGTTACACATATTGATAGTAAATCTGTCTCGAGTGTCAAAGACTTTTTGAATACCTTGGCAGCCAAGAAAGGTGGTGTAATGCTGGAAGGGTTATATGAAGACATTCCTGGTAAACACTATTATGCAATAGGAATGGATGGATAATAATTGCTCAACAATTGCAAGAGGCTAAATTATGGCTTTGAATAATCTTCAAACATCAACACAATAAATGAAAGTAGAAATCAATCTGACATTGAGTGGAGGTGGAATGAAGGGTGTCGCCCATGTGGCACTGTTGGAAAAGTTGAATGAACTTTCCGTCACTCCGAAGTCTATTGCAGGGAGCAGTTCCGGTGCTCTTGTAGCTGCCTTATATGCCTCTGGGATGAAAATCCGTGATATCTTGTCATTTTTCAAATCCACACCGCTTTTCAAGGTGGCATATATGGCTACCGGGAAACCGGGATTTTTTGACTCCTGGAGATACCGGTCTGTTCTCGAGAGCTTTTTACCTACAACTTTTGAAGATCTCAAGCTTCCGATTTTTATAGCAGCAACCAATCTGCAGGATTGTAAAGTGCAATATTTCAATTCAGGAGAATTGATCACGCCGCTGATTGCCTCGTGTGCATTGCCACCAATCTATAGCCCGGTGTTAATCGAAAATCAGTGGTTTGCTGACGGTGGAATTATCGACAATTATCCATTGCAACCTTTTCTCAAAAAGGAGGAGTTCCTCTTGGGAAGTTATGTCGTCATTCCTTCGGTTCGGCCCAAAGAGAGCCTGAATAATACACTGAAGGTTTCGAATCATGCGAGCAGCTTACTACTGCATGCCGCAAACGAACACAAATTTGACCTTGCTGACCAATCGATAATTTTCCCAATTGGCAAGTTTCGTTCTTTTGATTCAAGCCAGGTAGATGATATCTACAAGGCCGCCAAAGATCATCTTGACCACCTGGAGGAAGAACTATTGAAGAATCTGGGTAAGACGGTCAGTCCAAAGATTTCCTAACTGCCAAAACAGAAGTGCTCTACCCGAAACGGATAGAGCACTTCAATCATTTACAACACTCTATTGCTTCTTGATCATGCGGTCATTACCAATTCTGAAGGACCTGCATTGACTATTTCAGGATTGACTTTGTCTTCAAAGTCTCTAAAGTTATCCCTAAACAAGCCGATCAATTTAGCCTTTGTTTCATCATATGCATCTTTGTTTTCCCATGTGTTTTTAGGAACTAACAATTCGCCAGGTACATCCGGGCAGGTTGTTGGAATACTTAAACCAAAATGATCATCTGTGACCCGGTCCACTCCATCAAGGAAACCATTTTGAATGGCTGTAATGATAGATCTGGTATATTTCAGCTTGATTCTGGAACCTATGCCATAAGGACCACCGGTCCATCCTGTATTCACCAACCAGGCTTTTGCATTGTGCTGTTTCATTTTCTCAGCTAGCAACTCAGCATATTTGTTAGGATGCCACATCATAAAGGCGGCTCCAAAACATGCACTAAATGTAGCTTCTGGCTCCGTCACACCCATTTCCGTTCCGGCCACTTTTGCAGTGTATCCTGCGATAAAGTGATAACTAGCCTGTTCCGGTGTCAACTCACTCACTGGAGGAAGTACGCCAAATGCATCACAAGTCAGGAAGATGATATGGTTGGGATGTCCTGCTACACAAGGTATCTGAACATTTTCAATAAAATTTATTGGGTAGGACGCTCTGGTATTCTGGGTGATTGAAGTATCGCTGTAATCAACTTTGCGATGTCTTTTATCATAGACTACGTTTTCCAGAACTGTTCCGTAACGGATGGCATTGTATATATCCGGCTCATTTTCCGCAGATAGATCAATAGCCTTGGCATAACAGCCGCCTTCTATATTGAAAACACCATCATCTGTCCAGCAATGTTCATCATCACCGATCAATTTTCTTTTAGGATCGGCACTCAGGGT
>JAHHJQ010000261.1 GCA_018680005.1 Bacteroidia bacterium
GGCATAGGCCGAAAAAGCATATCACAAGTTTAATCCAAGGAAGTCTTGCTGTTTTATTAGAAAGCACAATTTGCTCTGAAATCTTCATCCTGTAGGCTATAGTGGTCTTTAAATTGGGAAGCTCAAACTTATATAAGTCAATCGGATTATTTATAACAAACATCAACTCTTATATCGATACCTAATCTGGATTTCATTAAAACCAAAGGCTTGCCTGGCACGACTTGAAGGATCCAAGACATGTTGTCTACCCCGCAAAGACCTGAAAACAAAACAATAAAATGAATTTTGAGTTAGGCATAACATTGATCCGTTTCAAATTGCCTTTTGCTGATCGGAATGAAAATTCGAAAAATGAAGGTCTTTAAATATTTATTCCTGGCCATGATACTCCTTACGATAGCTCTATTGTTTTCATCTGTCCAACAGGAGTTGCGTTCGGCTTCTTACAGCAGTCCAGAATTGGTTTTGATCAAAGGTGGAAAATTCATGATGGGGCAGGAGGATGGTGAGGGTGATGAGCGACCGGTGCACGAAGTTGAACTAAGTGATTTCTATATTGGCAAGTACGAAATTACGGTTGGCGAGTACAGGCAATACTGTCAATCCAATAGTGTCTACATGCCAGCTAAACCAGAATGGGGTTGGAAGGACGATCATCCGATATTTAATGTTTCATGGAATGAAGCGGATGCCTACATCGTGTGGATCAATAAGACCCAGGATGAAAATTATAGACTGCCAACAGAAGCGGAGTTTGAATATGTGATGCGTAAAGGCGGACAACCGGGTCTTTATCCGTGGGGAGCAGGCACGCCGACTGAGAATATCGCCGATGAATCCAAACTCGCGACCAATTGGTCAAGAGGTATTTGGAAAGGATACAATGATGGGTTCCCGTATACTTCTCCCGTAGGTCGTCTTCCAGCCAATGCTTTAGGCGTTCATGATTTGAATGGTAATGTATGGGAGTGGGTTAGTGATTGGTATGGTGCGTATCCTACAGAGGCTGTCAAGGACCCCCAGGGACCTGAAACCGGCAGCCACAAAGTAGGAAGGGGAGCCAGTTATAATGCGGACCCATGGCATTGTAGAACGGCAGGTAGGAACTGGATGGGACCCAATGAGAAAATTCCTGCCGGATTCCGATTGGCAAAAAATGTCCGGTGATATCTTCTGAAGGATTAGAGATGCTTTCTAGCTAAGACATGAAAACCAAAGGCATATCCATCATCGCATGTAGGAATACCGCTGCAAGTATAGAACCATCCTTCTCGCGAACAAATCCCAATGTCAAACCAAATACAAATGTGAATAATGCCCAAGGCCATAGTGGTGGCATGACAATCAACGCGTGAATTAATCCAAACAGTAGTGCGGAAAGAATTAATCCCCATCCAAATTGAACTCCCTTAATATGAAATGGCTTTCCAAAGTATCGATTGAATGAAGATTGTATATATCCCCTAAATAGAAGCTCTTCCCCAAGACCAACAATGAATATGTAATACAGAATCTTTGAAATGATTGGAATATATTCATAGGTCAGGTACGCGATAATTACGGTCGCTATGCTGAAAACAGCAAATAATAAAATCTGCCTATTTGGAGATTCGAGATGATTTCTTAGTGGTATCTTTTGGGTGACCTTTGGAATTAATAAAAAGACAATGAAATACACTATGCTCAAGAGAATAGCACCTGGCCAATCCTGAAATTTCCAGCCAAGAGATTCAACTAACCAAAAGGTCATTCCTGCCGGACCACCGATGGCATATGCTAAAATGGCAAGTTTAAATGAATCCGAATATTTTGGAAAATAGATACCAAAATCATTTTTGCTCTTGAACAGTAAATGAATGAGCACAAGCGGTAGCAATATGGTCATGACAACTTTGGCAAAATATCGAACTACGATATAATCTTTATCACTGAATTCATATGGAATGTCCTTGATATGAAGAAAAACTACAATTATTACAACCCAAATCACAAAAGGTAGAATTACATGCTTGCCAAATGAATGTTGAAGATTTTGGTTTTGCATCTAATTATTTGAATTGCGACAAGTGAGAATGAAAAATGCTATATTTTTTCAAAATATTTAGGTAATCGTTATTCTTCACTAATAATCGGGAATATTAAGACCCAGAATGATATTTCTTTCGACGACAAAAATCCCTTCCTTTTCGATGGGTTGTACAATTCCTGAACCACTCCGATTACTCATGGCTCTTCTTTTTTTATCTGTAAGCAATGGATCGTCATCAAAAACATAATCATCAATATAGTATTCGTTCTTGTCCGGTTCTTTAACAGTGATGTGAATATGTTCAGGTTCCGTGCCACCGGGATATGCCCCGGGTCTGAATGTATAGAAAGTATATTGTCCCTGTTTATCTGTTTTTATCCAGCCCCTTATATAACCATGTCGTCTGGCCCAACCGGTTTCATTTCCTAAGGTTGCATAGAGGCCGGCACGATTGGTTTGATAGATATATAAAATGACATTCGCAGCTGGTGTTTTTCCATCCATGTGATAGACTTTTCCGCTAATTCTGAGCTTAGGTTCTGTTGTAGTAAAATTAGGAAGGGTATCTACTGATGCGAGTAGTCTTTCTCCATATTCATAGATAGCTTCACATCCTTCACAAGGTCCCCCAACCACAGGACGTTCTGATGTTTTGGTTTGTGAGTGACACGAAACGGTAAATAAAGAGAAAAGAAAGATGTATATGAATGGTTTCATGGTTTATTGAACTAACTCAGAAAATAACCTCATTAATGGCACGAGATGATGATAGAAGATGGTTCCATGAAGTAAACGATAATGATTAAGATACTCAAAATAACGGACGAATTATACATCTAACGGACGAACACTATTCTGCCTGAGTTACGTTTTGGTTCTGCTACCTTTCGGATCTTCGATTCGGCCAAAAAGTCGTAAATTTGCAGCATGAAATTACGGCTAAGTATCTGAGCCGCAATAGGTCGAAATTATCTGTTTATAATGCGTTGTGAGACTGAAGGATTTCATCGCTTTAGTTCACTTTCTCCGACGCGAACATAAATTCAAATCAATGAAAAATTTCCTTTTATTCATCCTCACCCTAATTCTTTTCATTCCACAATCCGAAGGACAAATGACTGCGATGGATGTCGCAAAAATCCAGTCCGTCACATCAGCCATCATGTCAGATGATGGGACCTATGTGATCTATACGCTGAGCGTTCCAGCGGATCCTTTCAAAGAGAATAAACGCGCACAAAGCAAATTGTATTTGTATGATGTTGGAACTATGACATCTCGACCTTTGGTAACGCAGGGTTCTGTATTTGGTGTTGCGATTCGACCTGGACATGAGAGTATCACATTTCTAAATCGTCGAGATGGTGACGCAAATACTTCTCTCTATGAGCTTTCGCTAAAGGGGGGAGAAGCCCAAAACATCATGTCTTATGACCAAAGTATAACCAGTTATCAATGGAATCATGATGGCTCTATGTTACTCTTCAGTTCCAGGGAGGTAAAAAAGTCAAAAAGCGCGCTTCCATTCGAACCCGAATTATATGAAAAAGACCTGGTCTATTCCCGAGCCTATATCGCCAAACCTGGAATGGATATGATGGTGCGCAAGTGCGAATTTGAAGGACATCTGGTATCCATGAAATGGAGTCCTGATGGTAAGAAGGTAGCCGGTTTCATCGCGGCATCGCCTCTGGTTGATGACTTCTATATGACGAGAAAACTACAGGTCGTAGATGCCATGACCGGTAAGTTGGTGAATACCGTCCTGCACGAAGGTAAAAAAGGTGCTTTCGCCTGGAGTCCGGATAGCAAACATATTGCATTTATTGCCGGCGCCAACCTCAATGATCCAATTGATGGTCGACTATTTGTTGTAGCTGCAGACGAGGACAGGGCCAAGAACATCCGCCCTAATTTTGAAGGTCAATTTCATAATATAGAATGGTCTGATAACGAAACCATCCGCTTCCTGGCTTCAGAAGGATCTTTTTCCAGTGTAGGCCATATCAGCATGGGTGGAAGGACCTTGAAACGAACAATACCTGCAGAAGGACCGGTCATTCAGAGCATGAGTTGGTCCAAAGATGGCGATGGTGCTTTTGTGGCCAGTAGTCCATCAAATCCAGGCGAATTGTATGTTATGCGCTCAGGAGGTATTATGAAAAAAGTAACGGATCACAATCCATGGATAAAAGAGCGTAAGCTGGCCAAACAAGAAGTGATCACCTATAAGGCAGCGGATGGCCTCGAGATCGAAGGCATTTTGATGTATCCTTTAGAATACGAAGAAGGAACAAAATATCCGGTGATCCACTATATCCACGGAGGACCGGAATCACACGTGAACAACAGCTGGATTACTGGTTATTCACAACCAGGACAGGTTGCGGCAACTAAAGGTATGGCTGTCTTTTATCCGAACTATCGCGGTAGTACAGGTAGAGGTTTGGATTATACGTTGACCAGTCAGGGTGATCCTGCAGGTAAGGAGTTTGACGATATCGTCGATGGATCCAAACACCTGATCAATATTGGATTAGCGGATCCCGAAAAGATCGGTGTGACCGGAGGATCTTATGGTGGTTATGCTACTGGCTGGATGTCTACCCGTTATAGCGATCATTTTGCTGCAGGAGTCATGTTTGTCGGTATCAGTAACAAAGTGTCCAAGTGGGGAACAACTGATATACCCAAAGAAGAATATCTGGTCCATGCACGAAAATGGATATGGGAGGATTATGACTTCTACCTGAAACGCAGTCCAGTGTACTATGCGGATCAATGTGAAACACCCTTATTGATCATGCATGGCGCAGAAGATCCAAGAGTACATCCATCTCAATCGATGGAGTTGTACCGTCATGTCAAGGTGCGCACAGACACACCGGTATCGCTCGTATTTTATCCAGGTGAAGGACATGGTAACCGAAATGCTACGGCACGATTAGATTACAATATTCGCTCGTTACGATGGTTTGAAAAATATCTTCAGGATAAGGATTTGGATGTTGACGCTCCGGTAGTGACGAAGGTGGATAAACCGTAGGACATAATATAACTGAGGCGGAAAGCAATAATACCATAGCTCTATTTTGGTGTTATGGTATTATGGCTTTAATTCAATGAGCTATTTATTTTTTCGTTTATCGTTTTGAATAGATTCCCCCAAGATTCTACACCTTTTTGCTTCTTTCCCATTCTGACGATGATGGTGTTTGAATCAGGGAAAATGTACAAATATTGACCTAAATGGCCCCATCCTGAAATAATATCAACCATTCTACCATCCTTACTGTATATCCACCAAAAATTTTTATAATAAATATCACCGCCGTATTCATCTAGTTTCAGGGATTTATCAATTTTGAAACAATCATTCATCCACTCGGCAGATATGATTTGTTGATCATTCCATTTTCCATGATTTAGTATTAATCTACCAAACTTAGCAAAATCAATAGCTCGAAGATTTAATCCACTTTCCATTTTCGTCATTTTGGATTCTTTACTATCCAGACTCCAGGAACCTGAATATTCCATACCCAATCTATTCCAAATGTTTTGCTCAAAGTATTCAGCAGCTAACAAGTCGGACGTTTTTTCTATCACCATGCCTGCAATAATGGTATTATAGGGATTGTATTTAAAATTTTTACCCGGTTTGGACTTAACACGTAATTGTTCAATCCTTTTTCTCAGGTTTGGATGGTAATAAGCTTTAGGTTTATCACCCCAGATCAAGTCATGGTCTTTAAATTGGATCCCGCTTCTCATATCCAAAATATGGGCAATAGATACATTTTCATAGTTCCTATCTATTTTAATCATCTGTGGTAGATATTTCGTCAGCTTGTCATCTCTCGAATGAATTAATTTATCATCGAGAGCTTTTCCAATCATCAATGAAGTAATTGACTTGGCCACAGAAAATGAAGTATTCATAGAATTACGCTGGTAATTATTCAGATATCTTTCGTACAGTATGGTATCATTTCGAATAATCAAAAAAGCTGTTGTCTTACTATTGTTTAAAAGGTCAATTAGCTTGTTTGCTCTTTTATCATTTTTTGGTATCGTTAAATTGTCCAGGTCTTCAATATCATTTTTCTCAAAATAAAATGGAATTGGAGAAGCTTGATAGGAGTAGTTGGGAAAATGCTTGAAATCATCAATACCAGAAGAATTCCATTTTATCCATCGACCTACATACGTGGATGTTGAACAGGAGTTGAATAACATTCCAAGAAGTAGTAGTGTTATTGTCATTCCGATAAATTGATTCTTCATTTTGCACTTTTTTATTTTTGATAAGGCCTCCTGTAGGCGTTACGGATATGCCTCGGCAGCATACGCAGCATTATGGGGCACATTAAGATATTGGTGGATTTTGAGGAAGAATTTTATCATTGATTTTCGTTTCAAAATTTGATCTTAAAGACTATCAACGGTGATGGCTGCCCGCTGTATGAAGCGCATGTGAGCATTGGCGTGAAGCTATGATTCGCGTACGGCATAGCACAGATATAAATATAACAAATGAAAAATGTGGATAGTGGATCCACTAGTCGAAATTGTCAGAAGACTGCAGTCGGCCGTAGGGGTCGAGTCTGTGAGTAATAATCATCTGACGCCTGCCAGCCTCACCTTGCAGACTGGTTCGTTCGGCAGGGAAGCAGGTCTACGAAAATTGGCACTGACCATTCGACATAGCTCAAGACAAGCTAATAGGGAACTACATACAGCGGCTCCGAATATAAGACCTGCATCTTTGAGGAGCCGCTGTCTCCATTGCTTTAGGGGACAAACCGTCGGCTAAAGTCCTTGGTCTGGGATAAAGCATAAGCATAGGAGTGAGCATACCTATGTTATTTTTCTGTCGGCTTTAAGCAGAGGAGGAGCACCGCTGTCATAGGAGGTCCAGGTGTCATCAGAATTGTCAAGAATCAGGTTGAGATTTGACCTTTTTTAAAGAGGTTGAAGTAATCTAAAATCAGAGGGTACCGATTTTAACAAATAAAAGCCCGTTGTTCTAAACTTTTATAGTCAAAGGTCGTTTATGTTAGTATTACTAATATGATAAATAGCATTACATATATTCATGGTTGTTTTGCATTCATTTTACCTCATTTAAATCAATGATTATGAAAAGTACATCTTCCTTTTATGCAGCAATGTTTTTGCTCCTGTTACAGACAACATCATTTGGTCAGTACAATGCCTTTTCACAACAAGTATCTAATCTTAATGAAATGGATACATTCCCCAATATCATACTGAATCTAGTGGATAGAATGGCGAACGAGATTGATTTATCGCAGATCAGCCAAAACATATTTGCTGAATCAGATGATTTTGAAGGTGGTTCTATTAGTGTCGATATCGTTTTTGAAATAGAATATACGAAGGATAATAAACCATCAATTAGGAATAGCTCGATTAAGAATACAAATTATTTTAATAACCCTTCTTTCTCAGCAGGTAAGACGTTCTTAGTTTTTTCAAATCCGATCAATTTTAGTAACGACTTGAATTATCCTTTTTCACGTCCTATCAATGACAGTCAAAATTTTCCTAAAGTAAATTATAAGTCTGTTGTTCACGTTATGAATACGATTGATCGTGTTGAATTGGAAATAACTAATTTGAATATAAACAATAGAAAGAGTTATAATAATCCAACTTCTTCTCTTGGCAATTGGCAATTCAAAATTGGGCCTGATAAGAATAGTTCTTATACCATACCACACGTGCCTTTATTATTTTAGGATCGATAAGTTGAGCGGTTGTAAAGCACGAAAAAAGATAATGCATTTCAGTGATTATCAGTACAACAAGTTAATTCTAACAAAACAAAAGATTGCTGAAATGTATTATCTTAAGTTAATATACAACAAGGTGTTTGGGCAAGGCAACGAATCTGGTAAACTTCGGCGTTCTATTTCACTCTTGGCGACTATTCTGATTTCGTTCATATTATTTCTATTTTTTCTAATTGGCTACAACCATTCTGGCTAAACTGCGTTTCAATGCACTTTAGGTTTTTTTAGAACCAATTTTTACTTTTTCTTCACGCAAAATTTTCTCCATTTTACGACCTCTTGCCAATTCATCAATCAGCTTTTCCATACGTCTACATTGTTTATACAATTCAAATTCATCCTCTATTTCTTCAATACGATAACCACAAACGACTCCTTTAATCATATGTGCGTTAGGATGTATTTTAGCTTTTTGAAAAAATGTTCTAAATGTTACTTTCTCTTCAATAAGTGCTTGTAATTCATCTTTGTCAAAACCAGTAAACCATTTAATTACTTGGTTGAGTTCTTCTTTTGTTTTACCATTTTTCTCCAATCTATTCAGGTAAAGTGGATAAATGGATGCAAATATCATATTGGCAACCTTTTCATTTTTTTCGGGCGTAACTTTCATTTCGATTTGGTTTTAATTTTGAATTAATTGGTGCTAACATCTGTATATACGTAATATAGGAGCATTTATATCTATCCTCCATTTCTAATTGGATACAAGCGTAATTAATCGTCTGTATCCGATTAGCCATTTTGGGAGTGCTTCTGCAGTATTACTTAAATATATAACTACTGGATAGCTTCAATATAGCATATCTATGTCATTTCAACCATCTTTTGACACGTTCGATGCAAGATTGGCAATATGTTGTTATAGGAATTAGATATGGAGGAAAACGGCTGAATATTCAAACAGACAATGTGAACTGAATAGATTATGCTTTTCGAAGTCTAAGCTACATCTCTTATATT
Source organism: Bacteroidia bacterium (assembly GCA_018680005.1). Lineage (GTDB taxonomy): Bacteria > Bacteroidota > Bacteroidia > Chitinophagales > Saprospiraceae > HDS-20. The sequence goes on from JAHHJQ010000261.1 coordinate 8,815, forward strand.
TACTAGGCTTTGTACAAGCTACAAAGTAACACTATGGTACAAAAACGTTAATCTAGCCTTCCACCAAAGATCTTATGTTCTGTCATAAGAGTAAGTTGGATGGTAGCAGACCTCCGATCTGGAATATGATTCTGAAATGGCTCAATCATTACCTGGTCTTACTGTTCGTGCTGTCTACATTGTCTTGTCAGCAAGATGCAACCAATTCGGATGCGGCTCAGGCTGTGGTGAATCCCTTTGTTGAGAATTCTGTAGATACAGATCTGGAAGACATCAAAAAGACCGGTGTCCTCAGGGCTTTGGTCGTATACAGCAGCACGAGCTATTTCCTGTATAAGGGACAGGCCATGGGTTTTGAATATGAGCTTTTGAAAAGACTGGCGGATCATCTGGATCTCGAACTGGAATTGGTAGTGTCTGATGACCTGGATTCAGAATTTGAAGTGCTTAACAGAGGAGATGTGGATTTGATAGCGCATGGGATGACCATCACCAATCAACGCAAGTGGGAGGTGGATTTTACAGAATATCTATACCTGACCAAACAGGTCCTTGTACAACGAAAGCCGTACAACTGGCGATCCTTGTCCTGGAGTGCTTTACAGAACCAAGTCATTCATGATCCTATTGAATTGATTAATGACACGGTATCGATTCGATACAATTCAGCTTACTATGAGCGTTTGGTGAGCTTGTCCAATGAAATTGGAGGGAACATCATCATTGATACCCTGGATAGTAAACTATCGACAGCTGAGATAATCGATATGGTGGCCGAAGGGAAAATCAAATATACTATAGCTGACGAGAACCTGGCAAAAATAAATGCGTCCTATCATCCCAATCTTAAAATCGATGTCCCGATTTCTTTTTCACAGCGCATTGCCTGGGTGACCCGGAAGAAGGCTAAAAATCTGCGGGGGGCAATCAATGATTGGATAAGGGCTGAGCGAGAGGAATTGGATTACCACGTCATTTACAAGAAGTACTTCAAAAACCAAAGAAACTTCAAGCGACGGATCAAAAGCGACTATTACAGTTTGAAGAATAATCAAATCAGTCCTTACGATGTGTTTCTTAAGCGGTATGCTCAAAGAATCGGATGGGACTGGCGACTACTGGCGTCACAGGCTTACCAGGAATCCAGATTTGACCCGTTGGCCAAATCCTGGGCAGGGGCCGAAGGTCTGATGCAGCTCATGCCGACCACAGCCATGTTTTTAGGCATAGAGGAAAAGGACATCACCAATCCCGAATCAAGTATTAGAGGAGGTACGGAATATATGGCCTATCTCTACAAGCGCTTCGCTGACGTTCCGGACTCTCTAAATAGGGTTATCTTTTCTATGGCTTCTTACAACTGCGGATATGGTCACGTCAGAGATGCGCAGCTGCTGGCAGAAGAAAATGGATTGGATCGAAATATCTGGTTTGACAATGTTGAAGAAATGCTGCTCGCACTGAGTAAACCAAAGAATTTCAATAAACCCTTTATCGAAAACGGTTATGTGCACGGAAGGGAACCTGTGAATTATGTCAATCAGATCTTTGAGCGTTATGAACAATACAAACAGTTTATTCAATTAGAATAACTCAATTATTATTAACCCGAAGTTATTTTAAATTGCATAGTTAAGTTAATATATCAATGGCATTTTCAAGCAATTCCTGAACTATCGGTAACTGCTTTCGATGATCAAGCGAATCTTAATAAATTTCTTCTAAGTAATACAAATATTATTTACTCTGTTAATCACTTATTGAGGATTTGTTCTTCTGCTTCGAGTAAACCAAAAGAAGAATGCCTAAGATAAATATTGGAAACCCAAGGACCACAGTTGCATTGCCATATATCCATATTAACCAAGCTGTGAAGAAAAGACCAATCCACCAGGTGGTTAAAAAGATTCCGGCTATTTTTTCATTTTTCCATAGGAAGAAGTAGCCTATTGAAAACCAAATGAAAAGGACAAAAACCATAACTATTCCAAAGTCGGACTCCCTCATATTCGGATCGTAAGGTGGAAAAGCTTCATCGATAAAGATCAGAATATACAATATGGCTGCCAACGAAATAAGTATGCGTAGGACATTACGAAATGTTTTCATTGCCAGAAGTATTTCAATTTAACGATTATAAAAGTTATTATTAAACAATATCATGATGGCAGTTTTTTTGATTGCCAATAAACTACTTATATGGTCATATTTTATACGGATTATCGTCCCTTCTAGCAATTAACTCGTATGCTTGGACGCCTATTGCATATGTGATTCAAGTATCAATTTAGTTAGGTTTCTAAAAAGCTATCAAAAGGCTGCGATTCAATATAGATAATGTATTTGATATTTCCTTTAAGCTGGCATGTATATGACAAAGTATATGCCTCTGGTCTAATGCAGTATCCATTTGATGACAGCACCACTGACTTTGTTGATTTCAGTATTGGCTAATACACTATTCGCGTATCGGGAAAAATATTGACCCATGCGAACCAAAATACTTCATGCGCGGGAAGACGAGATAGCCGCTGCCCGTTAGGGCCTATCAAAACGGACTCGGTAACTTTCCACTCCTGCTTTTGGTTGTCAACGAGGTTGCGTTGCTTATACGATTTGAATTGGTGATCATCAATGGCATAGGCTCGGCTGGCACCATTCCTTTCTGAAATAATTAAGATACGCTGATCAACAATTTGATCCTGATGGATGCCTTTTCGTTTAAGGTAGTCGACAGAAATGGCCAATGGATCTTGTTTGTAATTATCTGTTCGCGGAATGAATACTCGTGCCTTATTGGCTAAACGGTTATCCTGCATTGGTACCGGAAACATCAAATCGTCAACCGCATAATAGTCTTTATAAGCCTCACCTTCGACATAATTTCGTGCATGACCTGTTTCCAGAGAGAGCACCTTTGTTTCTGGATGCTTTGATCGCCATGCACCCCACGTGGTCGTTGCTACAGGTAGAGTAGAAAGTTCTATGTTTTGATCGACCAATGGACCAACAACAGGTCCACCTTCTATTGTACTCCATAAAGACTGTGTAGCGCGATCATACATGAGTTTGTTCGAGCGATATAGAAAGCCACTTGTTCCCAGATCATGTTTCACTCCGTTAAACTCACTATTGTATATGATGACGGTTCCACAAAGCGTACAGTAAACTCCGGCTATGGACAGACCACCAATGTCGTCCGTAAAGAACTCGTGCCACGCCAGAATACGCTTAGGGTAGGCATAAGCAGCTCCATCGATCACTAAACCAAAAACAACATCGGTGTCCGAAAGATACACGGCTTCAGTGGCTGATATCATTTTGGGTGAGCGGAGTGGCGGAATGCCATCCTGCCGTACACCGCCCCAGACAATTTCGTCCAGACGAATTTTAGATTGTTCTCCACGTTCGAAAAAATATCGATTAAATCTAGGATCCAAAGCACTGTACAGATGTGCTTTAAAATCCGCATAGTAGCTGCCATAGTTGGGATCCTTTTGCCATAACCATTGGCTACCTTGAAAGTAGTCGGGTTTCATTTGAGGAACATGCTCTCTTAATAAGGCTTGAACTTCCTGTTGATGCCAGGGATCTCTGCTCAGCCGTAATATATCGAGTAGAGGGGCAATATATCCATCTGACCAATTCATTTGTAAAACCTTCTGGGACTGCTCCCTTTTCAGCTGGTCGGCACCTACCAATTGTTTGAAAATCTCCAAAGTGTCAATAGCATCGCTTGCTGGCCGTTCTGGTTCAAAATCCGAAAAGGACTTGTAATCTATAGGTAATGTTGTAGCCAGACGCTGGTCGGCCCAATAGTTATATTCCCGCACCGCAGATTTATTGATGATATTTCCGCGGATATCAAAAACCAGATGTGGTTTTATTTTATACAAACGAGAAAGGGCAAATTGTTCGTCTGATCGCATAGAAACGGAAGGAGCGGCTCCAAATTTTTGTTGCTCGGCACTAGAGATGTCGACCTGATATCCAGAGTTTGGACTTTCAATTACATTTTGGTGCTGTATGGTCAGAAATCCTGCGAAATGCAATTGATAACGGGCTGGTTTTGAATCAGCCTTAATCAGATCCTTTGGCTCAGGTACTGCAATAGTGCTGAACTCACCTTGATTAAATTGCTCGATGGATACCTGATAGCCACGTTCTTTTAATGTTGCTTTATCTGGACTCAGGATCAGACTGGATAAAAAGTGCGCCAGGCTGTTTTGATATATCTGTGCTCTTCTCAGTTTTTGCGCTTCACTGAGTCCTGGTTGGTCAGTAAATTGGCCGTTACCTTTATAGTATCTGGAGCCATCGGCTTCTATCGATAACTCATCCAGTAGAAATTGTATTTGATATCCCAGATAGTCGTTATCGATTTGCAACTGGTCCATGGCGCTCGCTGTCAGTTTCCCATTCTGCTCTTCAAATCGTACAACCTCGGGATTCAGGATTGTGCAATTTTTAGCAGCTATGCCGTCACCCAATAAAGCGTGTTTGAATTTTCTGAAGTTTTTCTTCCATTTGCCACTTCGCTTTGCGGTGATTTCAATCTCGCTAATGTTGAAGCCGTTACTTTTCATTTTTACGGAAGCGCCGTCTGCTAATGACGGAAATCTTTCAGGTGCTATGACCAATGATTCATAAGATATATGGGAGATGATCAAGGATTGAGTTTCTTGAGCAGCAACGGTCATAGCACACTTGCCCTGAGCATCGCTAATTGTCCCAATACTGGAGCTGCTTATAAATACATGAGCGTCTGATATGGGGTTTGCTGTTTCTTCGTCTAAAAGTTGAAATTGTAACTCAATATGCTGACCACAGACAGATTGGACGCCTGTCATGATGATCAAAAAGCATAGATATAGCCACTTCATTTGTTAAAGTTAGCACATAGATATTATCTAAAATAACGTCCAGTATATTTCTATGCCCATGTGGCTTATCATATTATTGTATTTTTACCATAGGTGATATAATAAATTTTCAGTGTATAAATCTGTAGAATTTTTAGTTGGATTATCTATTTTCTTATTCCTGTTTTTTGCTTTCTTTTTATTTTTCTTTCAGAAAGGGAACAGGTGGAGCAAACGTTTTCTGGGATTATTATTCTTGTCTCTTGGATTGGCAGTAGCAGATGTATTTCTGTTGATTAATGAAACATATTTACGTTTTCCTCAATACGCTTATTTTCTTAATGCACTACCTTTGATTTATGGTCCTTTATTGTGGTTTTTTACACAATCTGTAATTAAAAAGGACTTTAAAATGAACACAAAGGACCTGTTACACTTTATACCTTTTGCCCTGGTATTTATTAGCATGATATTTATTTATCATATAAGGCATATTGATTTCAAAAGGGAATTCTTGAAAAGAGCACTGGAGGATCCCGGATCCATGGCCTCTGCTTCTTCTTTTATAATAATTCTGAGCATAGGTAGCTATATCTATTCAAGTCACAAGCGTGTTAAGCGATATCGAGCACGAATTAAGGAAGAGGTTTCGAATATTATTCGGATAAATTTAGGTTGGTTAGATTTTACATTGTTTGGGTTTATCGTGATCATGGCATTAACGCTGTCAGTACAAATAGTACATACGTTCTTTCCCGCCAATAGTAATTTCAACTTGTTGTTGCTGATTCTACTCTTTGTATTGCTGGTATTCGTGATGAGTGCGATTGTGAAAGGACTTAGATCAGATGTGAGTTTTGAAACTGTACTCAAAGAAAATGAGATTGGAGCACGAAATAAAAGGATGCTTACGCACGAAGAGTTGAATGAATTAAATTTGTTAAAAGAGTTTATGCTTTCACAGAAGCCTTTTCTGGATCCTTCTCTTACACTTAAAAATCTTGCTGGGAAAATGAATATGTCCTCAAGAGAATTATCATATCTAATTAATCAAGGAGAAGGACACTCTTTTTTTGATTTTGTCAACAGATATAGAATACAGTTTGCCCAGGAAAAAATCGCTGATGCAGAAGATAAGAAGCTGACTATTCTAGAGGTCATGTATGCATCCGGCTTCAATTCCAAGTCCTCATTCAACACGGCATTTAAAAAGCACAGCGGTTTGACACCCACTCAGTGGAAAAAGTTAAACAGCTGATAACGAATGATTTACGAGTTCGACTTTACGATCTAAATTTACTCGAACGAATTTCCAGCGTATTAAAGGGTTCGACTTTGTGAAATCGGTCGACATTATGTTGGTCAGTAGATAATATTGGGTAATGAATAGCAAAATTTCAATCATGAAATCTTCATCACCTTTTAAATATCAAAATGCCATTTTACTGACACTGGCATTTATAAGCGGCATTTTCTTATCGCCAAAATGGACAATCGCTATAGCAGCATGGATCTATTTCACCGTTTTATTGAGATTCTTCCGGGATACAAGTTGGAAGGGATATTTAATTTCAATACCAGTACTTACAATTTCTACTTACATAGCACAGGTGGATGTGCTACCTCTCGATCCAGTGACAATGCTGATTTTTCTTGTAGTGGTAACAACCTTTGGGATTTTACCCTTTTTGATTGATAGATTAATATATCGAATCATACCAGGTTGGTTCTCAACACTCATATTTCCAACATTCTTTACACTCTTTAATTACATTATTGATATGGGCCCACAGGGAACCTGGGGAAATGTTGCCTATTCGCAGTACGAATTCCTTTCTTTGATGCAGATATCATCCATAACCGGAATCTATGGGATCAATTTTCTGATCTATTGGTTTGCGAGTAGTGCCAATTATTTTTATGAAAGAAGATCAACCGCTGAAAGAACTCATTTCGCAATTTGGGCAATGCCGGTTGTGCTCTTGCTTTCTGTCGGATACGGAATGACCAAATTGATGGATAATCAAATCGAAGAGAATGTGGTCACCATGTCAACTATTACAATGGACAACCTTTCAATAAGTAAATCCATGTATAAGTGTGCATTCGACGAGGACATCGAAATCCCGAAGTATGTTTCACAAAGTGATCCTGTTGTCCTTGAATTACAAAAAGGAATGATCGCATTCATGGGTGACCATGAAAATTCAAAATATGATGATGTTTATACTCAAATGGATAAACATTTTTTAAACTATATAAGGGCAACAGAGGAAGTTGCTAAACAAGGCGCTAAAATTGTTACCTGGTCTGAAGGAGCTATTGTGAATGTCAAGTCAAGGGATAAGGAATTTGAAAGTCTTGCAAGTGAATTGGCGGATAAATTGGATATTTATTTGTTTTATCCTACTGCTGTTTTTCATCCCGAAAAAGTAGGTGCAGAAGATCGATTTATAGAAAACAAAGTTTTGACTTTTGACCCCGAAGGACAATTGGTAAATACCTATTTTAAGAATATTCCCATTTTTGGTGTTGAGCCATCTTTTCCCGGCGACGGTAATATTCCCGTTATCGAAACTCCATATGGTAATTTATCGCCAATAATATGTTATGATGCCGATCACCCACAATTAATTCAGCAGGTAAGTAACCAGCCAACAGATATGCTGGTTGTCCCAACAGGTGATTGGAAGGCCATCAGTCCGTATCATACCTATATGGCAGCTGTAAGATGTATAGAAAATGGGGTTTCAATGCTAAAATCCACAAGCAACGGATTAAGTGCAGTAATAGATGATAAGGGACGAATTCAGGCTAGCTATGATTACTTTGATGAAGCGCAGGTTAAGAAAATCGTTTATGACTATACCATAAAATCGTCGGATACATTGTATACCTCGACATTTCCCATTTATTTGTCATTCCTTAAATTGGCAGCTCTATTTTTCCTGGTTTTTGCAACTGTTAGGTTGCTTATACAGCAATTCGGAAGAAAGGAGAGTAAAAAAAGAAACTCATTCAATCACGTAACATAATCATCGAGTAACTCAATCATGATACGGTCCTCTTCGTCATCTTTCAATTTGCACCTTAATATCGAGCATTAATCTTGATTAGGAATTACAGGAATCAGCAAATGAGCATCATATTGGTTACCAGTGTATATCGAATGTGTGCCTTTATTTACAGAATAGTGATGTCCCATAGCCGGATGACAAAAAAAATCTTTTCCTTGAATTACCAATTGTAGCGTTTCCCCTTTTCTTAATAAGGTACTACTGGGAAGTATTTCTATTTCGATCGGAACGATTTCATTTCTGGATAGTTTTTGGGGATTTTGATGTGTCAATACGGGTTGCCAGGGGGTAGATTTTTCTTTGTCCAGTTCACGCTCTGAAATACGTAACCAACCCATGGAAACGGGCCCTTTGACATATCCGGTTTTAGCATAAAAATGGACTTCCTTACCTGCTGTATTCAATTTTTTAACAGCCACGAAGATGTCCATATCTGATCCTTTGCTTGTGGAAACCCAAAGCTTTAGTTTCATATTGCCTGTCAACTCGGTGTCTTGATCAAATTGATAACTAAATGTCGCATCATTTGCATGAGGGTCATATTCGACAGTTTCCAAATTAGTAACTGGTGCGATTTGCAGCGTATTTGTACTTCCATTCAGGTATAACTCCTGATAATCAGTACCCGGAATAGGCCATGAATCTTCATATCTCACTTGATAGTCTTCTAAACTTTCCCTCACCTCTAAACGAACTGATTTCACGGTATCCAATCCATTCGCTATTCCTTTTAAAAAGTGATCAAAAAAGTCTTTCTGAAAATTCAGCGCATTTTGACTGTAGTAGACGGCCCATTTCTGACGACCATGGGTGTACAGCCATTTGTTCTCAGATGAAATTTTCTTGTAACCTTCAAACGAACCTCGTGAATGCAATCCCTGGTCTGACCATGTAGCGCAGACAAGAGTAGGAACCGTTATTGTATTGAGACGGAACTGGGGTGGCTGCTTGACTTTTTGTAAGAGCTTGGGATTCTTGTGGGCTAGCTTGAATACAGAAAATGGAGGAAGTGGTTTCTTCTCATTGGCACACGCTCTTACACGATTTACCCAAAATGAGGTAAATACAGTTTCAGGT